>JANNWF010000111.1:0-10801 GCA_031408455.1 Pseudoxanthomonas sp.
CTAAAGTGACCGTCATCGGCAGATTGAGAAAACCCTGATACAGACTAGCCAGCGGACTATTGGCCAGCGCGATGGCGACCAGCGCCGCCACTACCAGCAGGATGCCGCTGGACGATTCGAGCTCGAAGAATCGTTGCAGCGAATCCCGCGCAGGCTTAGGGAGCAAGTGTTCCATCGGCGGCCACTCTACGTTGCCAAATTGTTCGGGATGCGAAGTGACAACGACCTTTGGCTAGTGCAGCCAGTGATATTGGCCGAGATACACCAAAGCACCGGCGAAGTAACCCAACAATGCCAGCCCGCTGACCTTGCGCACGTACCACATGAACTCGATGCGCTCGATGCCCATCGCTGCCACGCCCGCCGCTGAGCCGATGATCAGGATGGAACCACCGGTGCCGGCGCAGTAGGCGAGAAAAATCCACAGGAAGCTGTCTTGTGGATGCTGAGCCAGGTCGTACATCCCCATCGATGCTGCCACCAGCGGCACGTTGTCGACGATGGCACTGGCGAGGCCGATGATGATGACGATGAGGTCTAGGCGACCCACGGTCTGTTCCAGCCAGGCGGCAATAGCAGTCAGGATGTGGGTGTGTTCGAGCACCGCGACAGCCAACAAGATGCCGATGAAAAACACGATCGAGGACATGTCGATGCGGGTCAGAGCCGCCACCAGGGTGAGCGGCTCGCGGTGATCCTGCGGCTTGTTCCGGTGCAGCAGGTCGCCCACCAGCCATAGCAGACCAAGCCCGAACAGGATGCCCATGAACGGTGGCAGGTGAGTCAGCGTCTTGAATACCGGCACCGCGATCAAAATTCCTAGGCCGAGAAAAAACATCAGGTCGCGTTCGAAGTTCGACGTGCTTGCCGCTCGGTCATCGCTTCCCAACGACGGCGCGATCACCGTGCGTCCGCGCAACGCAAACGCCGTAACGGCCAACGGCACGGCGAGTGATACCAAGGACGGCAGGATCAGCCCCTGCATAATCGCAAGCGACGTGATCTGACCACCGATCCAAAGCATGGTGGTGGTCACGTCGCCAATCGGCGACCAGGCGCCACCCGCGTTGGCGGCGATGACGATGATGCCGGCGAAAAACAGTCGATCCTCGCGCCGGTCCAGCAGTTTCTTCATCAGCGAGACCATGACGATGGCCGTGGTCAGGTTGTCAAGAATTGAGCTGAGAAAAAAAGTCACCACGCCGACCAGCAACAACAACCGAGAAAGTTGCGTGGTCTTGATGCGCGAAGTTATGACGGCAAAGCCATGATGGGCGTCGATGACTTCGACGATGGTCATCGCGCCGATCAGGAAAAAGACGATTTGCGCGGTGCTTGACACCGATTCGGCGAGGCCCTCACTGACCTCATGGCCTGCGCCGCTCATCACTGCGTAAAGCGTCCACAGCAGACCTGCGCCAATCAATGCCGAAGCCGACTTGTTGACCCTGAGCGGATGCTCGAAGGCAATCGCGGCGTAGGCCAAGACAAACACAACGACCAACAGGGTAAGCATGGGTCTCGACTCTTGGCTGTGTTGGGGGTGGAGGCAACGATGCGTCGCAAGGGTCGCGATTATGCCGACTCAATGTGCAAGCGGATCAAGCGCGTTGCCAGAGGAAAAATCCGGGGCCAGCGTGGTGGATGGCGGCTATTCGGCGTCAATGCCCGCGCTGTCCATCACGCATGTCTGCCAAGCCTCGACGATGCTGCCGCGCGCCACGCCCAAAGTAGCCGACAATTCGGCCAAGCGCGGGCGACCATCGAGGGTGCATTCCAATGACGCGGCCAACAAGCAGGCATGGGCGTCTTTGAGTCGGCGCGCAAGCTCGCCGTCGAGCGTCGCCGTTGACGCCAGCGCGTCGATCAAACCTGGTGTGTTGTGCGCTTGCAGCAAATCTGGTTGCGTGTGGGCATGCGCCAACACCATCGCTTGCAGCAGAAATTCAAGATCAACCAGGCCACCAACGCCTTGCTTGAGATCGAACATGTCGGCGCGCGAGCGATCAAGCTCGACACGCATGCGCGCACGCATCGCCGCCGTTGCCGCGCACACCGCGGACCGCTCTCGCGGCCGCGCAAGCACGTCGGCGCGAATGGCTTCAAAGCGTGCGCCCAGGGTCTTGTCGCCGGCCACAAATCGCGCCCGCACCAAGGCTTGGTGCTCCCACGCCCAAGCCTCGCCGATCTGATACTCGGCAAACCGCCGCAGGCTGCACAACAGCATGCCCTTGCCACCGTCCGGACGCAGTCGCAGGTCGGCCTCGTACAAGCGACCTGCCGGGGTTTGTGTGTCCAACAACGCCAGCAGCTTCTGCACCACCCGCAATTGATAGCGCATCGATTCCAGCGGTCGCGCGCCATTGCTGTCGGCGATGCTGGCTTCGCTATCGAACAAAAACACCAAGTCCAAGTCAGAGCCAAATCCCAGCTCGCTGCCACCCAAACTGCCGTAGCCGATGATCGCGATACCCGCATGCCGACCCGCGGCAAGCAGCTCCCCGTGCGTGCGCTGCAGGTCGGCCAAAGCGATGGCCAGCAGCGCCTCCAGCATCACATCCGCCAGATAGGCAAGTTGTGTCGCACTCTTGATCGCCGACTGGCGTTCAAACAGCGCCTCGCGAGCGATCCGGAACGCCAGGCTTTGGCGCAATTCATTCAGCGCTTGCAGACCCAACTCGACATCGTCCACTGGCAGGCCGGACGTCGCCGCCTGCCAGGCGTTGCGCATCGCCTGCCTATCCACCAAGGCCTGCGCCGAACGACCATCCAGCAAGTCGTCCAGTAACAAAGGATGTTCAGCCAGTCGCTCGGCCAGCAGGGCACTGCGCGCCATGACATCGATCAAGCGCACGCGGGCCGCCGGCTGTTCCTCCAACAGGGCCAGATAGCTGCTGCGGCCAAGCACCGCATGCAGCAAGCGCAGCAGACGATTCAGAGTAATCGCGGGATGCCGACTGCGCGCGCTGGCGGCCAGCAACGGCGGCAGCAGACGGTCCAGGCGGGCCCGCCCACGCGCCGACAACGCACGCACGCCGCTGGCGGCGACAAAGCTGCACAGTGCTCTGTGGACCAGCGCTGCGTCGGCCATCCCGGCGGCGGCCAAGGCGTCGCCATTGGGATCGTTCTCGATCTGTCGCCAGTAGTTTTCGAAGGCCGTGTTTTCGCCCACTTCGATGTGTGCACGCGCTGCAAACACGCGGTCGAATTCTTCGCTGACGACTTGCCGCTGAACTTGCAGAGCTGCATACAGCGCGTCCCAATCTGGGTATCCCAGACCCAGCGCCAAACGCTCGCGACTCACGCTGTCTTCGGGCAGGCAATGCACCTGCTCGTCGCGAGCCATTTGCAGGCGATTCTCCAGCCGCCGCAGGAAGCAATACGCGACTCGCAAGCGCTCGGCGCTCGCCGCTTCGATGTGGCCGGCGGACTCCAGTGCTGCCAGCGCCGGCAACAAGCCGCGAGCGCGTAAGGCCGCCTCACGACCACCGCGAATCAACTGCTGCAATTGCACGACAAACTCGATCTCGCGAATCCCGCCCGGCCCCAACTTGAGATGCTCGGCCAAATCACGGCGCTGCACATCGGCTTCGATCATGGCCTTCATCTCGCGCAGTCCAGCGAAGGCGGTGAAGTCGAGATAGCGGCGATACACAAAGGGTCGCAAGGTTTGTAGCAACTGCTCGCCCGCCGCGATGTCGCCCGCGATGGGGCGTGCCTTGACCCAGGCGTAACGCTCCCAGTCGCGGCCTTCGCGCTGAAAATAGTTCTCCATCGCGGTGAACGACAACGCCAATCGACCCACGCTGCCAAATGGCCGCAAGCGCATATCGACGCGGAAGCCGAAGCCTTCGGCGGTGGTGTCGCCCAGCAAGGCAATGAGCCTCTGACCCGCGCGCAGAAACCAGGTCTCGTTATCCAACGGCCGCGCGCCATCGCTGCTGCCAGCCTGTGGATAGGCAAATACGAGGTCGATGTCGGAGCTGAAGTTGAGCTCGCTACCGCCCAGCTTGCCTAGCGCAAACACTACCAAGCGCTGCGGCTGACCATTGCCATCGCGCGGCTGGCCATGGCGCGTGATCAGCTGCGCTTCAATCGCTGTCAACGCCACGTCGGTGCAGTGATCGGCGAGGCGCGTGCTTTCAGCCAAGGTGGATTCCAGGCTTGCACCCGCACTGAGATCCCGCGCAATCAGTCTCAAACTGCAGCGGTGTCGATAGCGGCGCAACACGTCCGGCCACTCGAATTCGCGGTCGGCTGGCAGCACTAGCGTTGGCATGGCGTCGGTGGTCAGCTCGGCGGCCCACTGCGGCTGCCTACGTAGGCGCTCAAACGCATAGTCGGAGGCCAGCAGTATCGGCGTCAGTTGTTCGATGACATCTTCAGACAGGCTTGCTTCTCGCAAGACTTCGCATCGATTCTTCAGCAACTCAGCCAGCGGTGGAGAGAGCAGCGACATCGGCGGATTGTGGCACCAGATGGACGTCGAGCAGATGCGTTTGACTCGGATACGGTGGGGTCGACCAGACCATCAAGACGCCATCAATTCAGCGTACGCCGGAATCCACTGGTGTGAGTCTGAGGCCGAGCGTGGATTCCGGCGTTCGCCGGAATGACGAGATGAGCGAATGGCTTCGGTTGAAAAAAAAAGAAAACCCGCCCCAGTTGCCTGGAGCGGGCCTCTCCCTCCCCTCATTCGTCGTCGTCGAAACGCGGACGACGCAGTGCGCGAATGCTAACCGGTGTGACCCTCAAAGAGCATGCTGCGCTACAGCACCATCCATGTCGCAAGGCCCAAAAAAATGCCCATGCTGAAGACATCGGTGCCGGTGGTGAGCAAGATCGATGACGCGGTGGCGGGATCCGCACCCAAGCGCTTCAGCATCACTGGAATCAGACACCCCGATACACCCGAAAGTAGACAACTGATAGTCATCGCCAGCATCACAGCGAGTGCCAACAACATTGGATTGGCGGTGCCTTGCGACTGCGCGACGTAATACATCGCGCCGCCGGCCAAGGCGCCAGTGATGCTGCCGTTGACCAGTCCCATCCAACCTTCTTTCATCGCCAAGCGAACCAACGATGTCCGATTCAATTCGCCCAAGGTCATGCCGCGAATCGTGACTGCTAGAGCTTGTGCGCCAAGGTTACCGGCCTGGCCAGCGAGCACCGGCAGAAAGATCGCCAGCACCACAATCTGATCCAGCGTCGTTTGAAAAAAGCCGACCACGCCCGCGGCAATAAACACGGTCAGCAGGTTGATCTGCAACCAAGGATGGCGATAACGCAAGCAGCGCTGCCACGGTGTCGACAAGCGCTCTTCTTTCTCGACGCCGACCATGCTGCCGGCTTGCGCAGAAATATCGAAGGCTTGTTGCTCAAACAACACCTGTCCGCGCACCTGACCCACCAACACGCCGTCGGCCTCGCACACCGGATACACCGGAAAGTGCCGAGTCACCACGTCGCGCATCGCCTCCACCATGGTTTGCTGCGGACGCAGAAAAAACGGGTTAATCAGCATCACGTCATCGAGGGTGGCAGTGCGCGAGGCGTACAACATCTCGCGGAAAGCAACCACGCCTAGCAAGCGATCTTTGGCATCGACCACGAACAAGTACACGACCATGCGGCGGGCAACGATGCTGCGCAGTTCTTCAATGGCATCGTGCACCGTGGTGCCGCTGAGAAATACTGCCGGCGGCTCTTCCAGAAGCCGGCCAACGGTACCCTCGGCATAACGCTGCGCATCACCCCAATCGGTGCCTGCGGGAGCGACCGCGATGATCTGATCGCGCAACACTTGTGGCATGGCCGCCAAGATGCTGGCGGCGCGCCCAACCGGCATCTCCGCGAGTGCAGCGGCGGCTGAGGCAGGGTCCAGTTTGCGCAGGCGATCAGTGGCGCCCAGCGAGTCAAGATTGGAGAGCGTGATCGGAGCCTTGGCCATAGCTGACTTCTTGACCGCCACCGGTTGTGACGGGCTAGCCTAGCCGAGACGCTGATTTTTCCCAATAGGCGCGTGCTAGCAGCCTGTCGGACTTTGGTTGGCCGGGCTGCAAATCCGCCTGCGCGGTCCATTTTTCAGCCGATTTTTGACCAATAGAGGAGCTATTGGCCTGCAAACCGTCCAAAAACTGTCCTCGCGCAGTCAAATTTTCGCCTCGACCCCCAAAGCCCGACAGGCTGCTAGGCCAGCGGCAGCATCACTGCCGACGCCGGCCAGTCAGCAACGATCAGTTGCCGAAACCGTTGGCGAAAATCGCTGGAACCACCGCCTCGAAGGTTGCAGTCACCGTGCAATTACTCGCCACCGCTGCGGTCGTGTAGCGAGTTCCAACCAAACTGCCGCCGCACCCCGTGACCGTGGTCAATCGCGACTGACCCGTTGGCGTAAACGTGAATGGCAGCAAGGTCTGACCGGCGACTGCCTGCGGCACAGCCGGTGCAACCGTGCCGGTACCCGCACCCTGCAACGCCGAGCCCACAGTGAATTGGGCGCAGTCTGCCGGCACGTCAAACGCCTCGACCTGATCCGAGCGGCTGGTGTTCAAGCCGCTGCTTGCGGACAAGCCCATGCCACGACGACCGAACGCGCGCCAGATCGTGCAACGCTCCGCTGCGGCATTGTTGGCGACATCCGCCGCGATGATGGCATCACGCGCCTGCACGATGGTGGGCCGGCACGGTTGCAACTTCATGCCATCGATCACCAACTGGAAGGCGATATTGTTGCCGCCGTTGCCGGTGACGCGATCCGGGTCGAAACCGCGCGTCTGGATCAAGTCGCAGGTCATATCCCAGATCGTGGTCGCCCAGACCGCACCCACGCCGTGCGGGACGCTCTGCGCAGGATCAGCCACGTCTCTGAAGGTGAACGGATTGATCGTACGATTGGTGGAGTAGGGGAAACGGCGAATGCCTGGCCCGGTAGGTGTCTGGAAGGAGGCGTAGGTGCCGACGCCGCGCGGCGCGGCGCAATCAGTACCGTTCAAGGTCATCATCAAACCGATGTAGTCGGACCAGCCTTCGCCAACCTGCTCTTCATTGTTCAAGCAGGTCGCTTGCGACGGACCACCGGTGAGGCGATTAGATACGCCATGTCCATATTCATGCGCAATGATGCCGGCGTCGAAATCGCTGTCGCGATCCGCGCCGACTGCAGCGCGGGGCAACAAGCGACCGGCACCGGGACCATTTGCCAACGCGGCAGACAACACATTGCCGTTGTTCTCGCTGATGAAGCTGACCGGCACCGTAACCAGCGCGCCCTCTGTGCCGGGACCGGGGCTGAGCAAGGTATCGCCGCCCTGATTGTTGAACAGCAGCACGCCAACCGCACCGGCCTGCTGCGCACGCAGCGCCTTGCTGCCAAATTCACAGGTGCCGCGACGGATCACCGCAATGTTTCCACTCAGCGCTGCGCCATTGAGCAACGGCAAGCAGCCCTCGCGACCGCCGTTCGGGCCACCGTCATTCACCTGCACGAACGCGCCCGGAAACGGCACGGTGACGGCTGGGCCAAAGCCCGCCGAAAACGCCTCGTAGGTCGCTTGATAGGGCGCGGTGACTTCCACGGCGGCGGGTCCCAACCAGCGGAACATCTGCATGCGCGGCGCGCCGCCATCCGCAGGCGTGCCGAAGTTCGCATTATTGGTGTTCGGAGTGGGCAGTTCGGTGCCGTCCAGTGCATCCGCATTCACCGCGTCGTTGCCGAGTCCGCCGCGAGCGAAATTGTTGACTTGAAAGTTGCCAGCCGGCTCATCGAACCCGTAGTTCCACAGCACGTCGTGAAGAATGTTGTTCCAGTAAAACAAGCTGACCAGCGCCGCCGGCGTGTTACCCATTGCAGGCATGTTGTTGCCGGTGCTGGGCTGTGCATTCGGATCGAACACGTAACCAAATGTCAGCGTGTTGCCATTGACGGTGGCGGGAGCGCGGAAATTGGTTGACGAATTGTTCGACGTCAAGTCCGCGCGGGCGAACACATTGTTGCCGGCCGTGTCGGCAAACTCGAAACCCACCGATCCCAATGCACGCGTGTCTTGCCAGCCACGCGGCGAGGCATTGGCGCGGTGCGGATCGACCACGCTCGAAAATGCTGCACTCGGATGGGTCGGGCTTTCAAACGGAAACGGCACTACGCGGTAGCTGGCGCTGTAGCCAAGCACCTCGCCCTTGGGCCTAGCAAAACCTGCGCTCGGCTGTTTCGCGTCGGCGTGCGCCACGTAGCTGGCGATGTCCAGCAAGTCGCCGGTCTCGGCATCGATACGCATCTCGGCGTGGAAGCTTTCGCTCTCCATCCGGTCTATCACCAGATTCCACGCCAAACGCAGCTTGTTGCCCACCTTCACATAAAGAAGTGACACCGGGATTTGCGCCGCCGACAGTTCGGCGCTGGTGTATGTCGCGTGACGCTCTGCGCCGCCTTTCCCACCCACGAGCTGCGGCGCGGAACGCAAACGAATATTCAAATAGCCGGCGGCTACCGAGAGCGCGACATCCGCATTCAGCGTCGGCGTGTTTACGTTGGTGCGCCCTTTGGCGGCGCCAACAAACGTATCCGCCAGACTCAAAATGCCGCCGTCGGAACGCACATTGATCGTGCTGACCGCGCCATCCACCGGAATACCGTCGATGGTCTGTTGCAGATACACGTGGGTCAGACCGTTGTGTTTGGAGAACACCACATCACTCACGCGATGCTCAATATCCTGAGCGCCAAGTGCATAGTCAGCGGCGTGCTCGCGGTAATAGCGCTGCGCGATTTCGAGCGGCTGGCCGGCCTGCGCCGGGGCTAGATTCAAGGCTTGTTCGCCGGCAAACAGCGAGGTCGAAATGGCGAATGCAAGCAGGCTTACGGCACAGCGAGTAGGCAACGAACGAGGCATCGTGGGGGTTCCGCAGGTCGGGAAAGTGTGGCGAACCTTAGCAGAGTGTGAATCGCTGCGCGTCAGTACGGAGGCGGATGTGTCGGTGCGTTTGACTAGCAATCGGATCGTTAGGAAATGCTAAGGACTTCACTTCCGTCATCCCTCAAATTCACCGACCGTCATCCCCGCGTAGGCGGGGATCCAGCATGTCCGGGACAAGTCGATAGCCGGCAGGTCACTAGATTCCCGCCTTACTCGCGCTGCGCGCTCGTCCTTCGGGCCAGCTTCGCTGTTTGCTCGCTGCGCTCACAGTCGCGGGCATGACGATCTGGTGGGGACGAGGCAGCCTGGATGCAGCCGTGAATCGTCAGGCTTTGGGGCGTGGCGTTTGCGCCAACAGCGCAGCCAGGCGCTCGCCGATCTGCGCCAAGGTCTGTCGTTGTTCGCTGCTGTGGGTGGCACTTTGTTGAATGCTGGTCGCCAATGGTTTGAAGCCAAGCTCCAGTGCGTTGCGTAGCCCCCCCAGGAACATTGCGCTCTCGGAGGCACTGTCGCGACTGAAGGTTCGCGCGAGGGTTTGTTCGGACAGCAGGCGTTCGAGCAATTCCTGCAATGTCACCCAAGGCGCGGAGGACAAGGCGTCGGGCTTGCTTGCGGCAGTCTCGGCGCTCGCTGCGGTCGCGGTCGCGGTCGCGGCAGCAGCGGCAGCAGCGCCAATTTCCGCCTGCGCACGCAGCGACTGCACGCCCTCCACCAGATCACGCAACTGCGCGACGACGCGACTGCCGGTATCCGCATCGGCACCGCCAATCGATTTGTTGCGCACGAAGTCGCGCTTGATCTGCGTCCAGCGCGCGCTTTGCTCGGCCGTCAGGCTGCCGCGCAATTCACCCAGCTTGAGCAGGTTTTCTTCGGCGCCGGTAGTAAGCAACTGCGACTCGCCGATGTAGTGATCATGCAGCAACTGGGCCAGCTCGGCGGCATTCATGACCGCGGTCATTTTCTCCGCCAGCTTGTTCATGTTGCGATAGCTGCCTTGCAGCTTGAATGGCGGTTCGCTTCGATACGCGTCGGCTTGCGCAGCACTGGCGATGTACTGCTGATTGACCCGAAACACCACATCGCGCGCTTCGATCATGCGTTGCAACACAGCGACGATTTCGTTGATTTCGGCGCCGCTATAGGTGTGGCTCAAGCTGTTGGCGCTGAAGTCCTTGCCCTGTGCCTTGTCCACCAAGCGATACAGATCCGCCATGTCGCGGGTGGCCAGCGGTGCCAGCAGCGCGTTCGAGGTCATCGCGTTTTCGATGTAGCTGAGCAGGAAGGCATCCTGCATGCCGCCCAAGGTATCGCCCAGGTTATAGACGTCGGCGCGGTTGGCAAGCATGTCTGGGATACGAAACACATCGCCGGATTCGGTATACGGATTGCCCGCCATCACCACGCAGAATTTCTTGCCGCGCATGTCATAGGTTTGCGTGCGGCCGCGCCACACACCCTCAATGCGTCGCGTGCCATCGCACAGCGAGATGAATTTCTGCAGGAACTCCGGATTGGTGTGCTGGATGTCATCGACATACAGCATCACGTTGTTGCCCATCTCGAGCGCCAGGTTGAGCTTCTCGATCTCTTGTCTGGACGTGGCATCGGGTGCCTGCGCGGGATCCAGCGAACGCACTTCATGGCCCAAAGCCGGACCATTGATTTTCATGAAGATCAGACCCAGCCGATGGGCGATGTATTCCATCAGCGTGGTCTTGCCGTAGCCAGGCGGCGAGATCAGCATCAGCAGACCCATCAGGTCGGAACGCCGCCCCTCGCCGACCGTACCCATCTGTTTGGCGAGGTTGTCACCGATGATGCCCAGATAGACATCGTTGATGAGCTTGTTGCGGACGAACGAACTCAATGGGCGCGGCTTGAAT
>JANNWF010000112.1:0-5998 GCA_031408455.1 Pseudoxanthomonas sp.
CATCAGTTCGCGTCGCGGCATCGTGCTGGTATCGATGGAATCCATCGGCATGTGGCAGCAAGTTGGATTTTTGGCGGACGTATTCGTGACCTTCAAGAATCACGGCCTGTCGGTGGATTTGATCGGCTCGTCGGAAACCAATGTGACTGTCTCGCTGGACCCCAGCGAGAATCTGGTCACCTCCAATGTGCTCGATGCGCTATGTACTGATCTCGCTGCGATTTGTCGGGTCAAGGTGATTGCACCCTGCGCCGCGGTGACCTTCGTCGGACGCGGCATGCGCTCTTTGTTGCATCGTTTGTCGGGCGTGTTAGCTACCTTCGGCCGCGAACGTGTGCACCTGATCTCGCAGAGTTCCAACGACCTAAATCTGACCTTTGTGGTCGATGAAGCGCTGGCCGATGGACTGTTGCCGCAACTGCACGAATTGCTGGTGCAGTCGCAGGCGATGCCGATTTCGGAAACCAGCGTGTTCGGCCCGACCTTGGCGCAATTGCATGCCACCGCCAAGCCCGTCGCTGATGGTTGGTGGGTCGCGCAGCGAGTCGATTTGATCGAACGCGCACTCACCTGCACACCACAGTATGTTTACCACTTGCCTAGCGTACGTCAGCGTGCGCGTGAATTGACCGCGATTACGGCAATCGATCAGCGCTTTTATGCGCTTAAAGCCAATCCACATCCGGCCATTTTGCAAACCCTGGACAGCGAGGGCTTTGGCTTCGAATGTGTGTCACAAGGCGAGTTGCAGCATCTGTTTGCGACCCTGCCGAATCTCGCGCCGCAGCGGGTGTTATTTACCCCCAGCTTTGCACCGCTTTCCGAATACGCCGATGCCTTGTCGCGTGGCGTGCGTGTGACCGTCGACAACGCCGCGTTGCTGCGTCTCTCGCCGGATGTTTTTCGTGGTCGTGAAGTCATCCTGCGCATCGATCCCGGCTTCGGTTCCGGTCACCACGAGAAGGTGCGCACGGGGGGTCGCGAAGCCAAGTTTGGATTGAGTGTTGAGGCGCTGGATGATTTTCTCGCCGCCGCGCGAGCCATAAATGTGCGCGTGGTTGGCTTGCACGCGCACATCGGCAGCGGCATCGTCGATCCACAGCATTGGCGCGAGGTGTATGCCCAATTAGCCGCCTTGGCCGAGGGCATTGGCACGGTGGCCAGCATTGATGTCGGTGGCGGGCTGGGCGTGGCCTACGAGCCGCATGCCGAGACCTTAGACTTAGCTGCGTATGCCAGCGCCTTGGCCGAGATCAAGTCGGCGTATCCGCACTACGAATTGTGGATCGAACCGGGCCGCTATTTGGTCGCCGAGTGCGGCGTGCTGCTGCTGCGGGTGACGCAAGTGGTTGAGAAAGCGGGCGTGCGCCGGATTGGTGCCGACGCCGGCATGAACGCGCTGCTGAGGCCCGCCCTGTATGGCGCGTTTCACGAGATCGTCAACCTGTCGCGATTGGGGGATCCGGCTGGCGCGTCGTGCGAGGTCGTGGGTCCCATTTGCGAAACCGGCGACGTGTTGGGCCGTCGTCGCAACTTGCCCGACACCACCGTGCCCGGTGACGTGCTGTTGATCGCACACGCCGGTGCTTACGGCGCAGTTATGGCGAGTCGGTATAACCTGCGCGCCATGCCCATCGAAGACGTGCTGCCATGACCGCGCGACACTGGCTGCTGACGGCCAACTCATCGATCGCGGGGGTGCTTGGATTGGCGGTGGTTGCGCTGCTGTTCGGCCGTGACGTCGATGCGCCCAAGGCGATGGCGACGATGGTGCTGATGTTTGTGGTGCCAGCGGTATTGGCCGCGGCGTTGGCGACGTGGAAAGTGGGTTGGCGACGCTTGGAGAAGCCGACTCAAGCCACTGGCGGCGCGTTGCTGCTGGCAATCTGGACCACGCTGATGGCGTTTGCCATCTACTTCCTGACGGTGGCGCTACTGATAATGCCTTGGGCGATCATGATCGCGAAGCCACAAAACACGTCGATGATGGAGGCATTGGGATCGAGCTTTCTGGTCGGTGGCGTGGCATTGACCTTTGCAACTGTGATCGGCTTTTTGCCAGCCGTGGCCTTGTGCTGGTGGACATCGGCGCTGGCGACCCGACGTCGCCAGCTCGAACTGGCGCACAGCCAATGAGCAGCGCTCGCCCGTCCGCCACAGCTTTCATGCGCGACAGCATCGCCTGCTTCCGCTTTGTTCGCACCGAATTCTCTGCGCAGACGGGGTTGGCGAAACTCGTCTATGCCTTCGACGATGGCCCCGAGCTGATTGAGACCATTCGCGTGCCGGGTGCGCCTTTCGTGCTTTCGGCACAGCGCACGCTGGAGGTCGAGGCTGCGTTGAAGTTGCTGCACCTGATCGCCGGCGTCAGCTACTACAAGGCGGCCGTGCCCGAGACCATTCGCATTGATGGTTATGCCATTGATGCCGGTACGGCGGACTTTCTCAGTGTGGTCTACGAGAATGGCCTGGCTGAATTTGCGTATCGCAATGGCTTGAGTTTGCGCGGCAAGATTCGGTTTCCAGTGGCGGCGGACTACCCCAAAAGCGCCAGCACCTGCGAGAACACCAGAAGGAGCGAGCTTGCAGAGGCCGCCGCTCCCACACCGGCAGGGAAGGCGCGCCACGCCTTGGTCGCCATCGGCGGCGGCAAGGATTCTCTGGTCAGCATCGAGGCTTTGCGCGCGCTGGGCATCAGTCAGACGGTGACGTGGATTGGTGCCGCGCCGCTGATTCGCGCCTGCGCCGAGCGCACGGGTCTGCCGTTGCTGCAAATCGAACGTCAGCTCGCCTCGCAATTGTTTGAGTTCAATCGGGCCGGGGCGTGGAACGGCCACATACCCGTCACCGCGATCAACTCCGCCATTCTGGTGTTCGCCGCGTTGCTGGTCGGCGCGAATCACGTGGTGTTTTCCAATGAGCGTTCGGCCAGCTACGGCAGTCAGATCGAAGGCACTGGCGAGGTCAATCATCAGTGGTCGAAGGGCTGGGACTTCGAACGCCAATTCGCGGCCGAGGTGCGCCGCACGGTCGCGTCCGATCTCAACTACTTCTCGTTGCTGCGGCCGCTATCGGAACTGGCAGTGGCGCGGCAGTTTGCGCGTCTAAATCGCTACGACGCCCATTTCTCCAGCTGCAATCGCAACTTCCATCTGCTCGGCGAGCGCCCAACCAGTCGCTGGTGCGGCGTGTGTCCGAAATGCCACTTCGTGTTTCTCGCCTTAGCACCATTTATGCCGAAGCCGCGCTTGGTGGCAATCTTTGGTCGCAACTTGCTGGACGAGCCCGGGCAGGCCGCAGGCTTCGATGCCTTGATCGAGTACCGCGATCACAAGCCGTTTGAATGCGTCGGCGAAGGCCGCGAATCGCGCGCCGCACTGGCGGCACTTAGCCAATCACCGGTGTGGCGTGAAGATGCCTTGGTCGCGCGATTTGCGCGCGAAATTCTGCCGCAGCTTGACCCCGCCGAACTTGCCATCGCGCCGCAGTTGCTGGCCGAAGGTGAGCATGGCATTCCCGCTGACCTGTGGAGTCGACTCGATGCGCATTTCAGCGCTTGAAGGCAAGCGGGTTGCGCTGTGGGGCTTTGGCCGCGAGGGCAGGGCGGCGCACGCGGCATTCCGGCGGCGCTTTCCATGCCAGCGGCTGACGCTTTTTTGTCCGCTGGCTGAGCATCCCTTGGCCCAGGCATTGGCCGATCCACTGCTCGAAATATGTGAAGCACCATCGGTCGATGAGCTTTGCAGCTTCGATGCCGTCATCAAATCACCAGGTATCAGTCCCTACGTTCCGCCTGCGGCAGAGGCGCTTGCCAATGGTGCGCAGTTCACCAGTGGGACGGCGCTTTGGTTTGCGCAAGCGCTACCCGGACTCAAGCTTTGCGTCACCGGCACCAAGGGCAAGAGCACAACGACTGCGTTGATCGCGCATCTACTTCGCGCGCGTGGGCTGGCGGTCGGGCTGGCGGGCAATATCGGCATGCCGCTTTTGGAACTTCTGAATCCACCGTTGCCACCGGCCGCGTGGGCGATTGAGTTATCGAGCTACCAAACCAGCGACGCGCTGAATCCCGACCTCGCGCTAGTGCTCAATCTGTTTCCAGAGCATTTGAACTGGCATGGCAACGAGGCACGCTACATCGAGGACAAGCTACGCTTGGTCACTCACAGCAATCCGCGACGGGTGCTGCTGAATTGGCTGGATCCGCGTCTGCGTGCATTGGGCGAGGCGCTATCCGAGGTGCGTTGGTTCGGTCGCGAGGATGGCTGGCATCTGCGCGAGCGCGGCGTGTATCGGGCGGATCGCTGCGTACTGGGGCGCGTGCCTGCGGCGCTGCCTGGTAATCACAACGCGCTCAACGTCTGCGCCGCGCTGGCCGCCATTGAAGCCGTTGATTTCGATGCGGTCACCTTGGCCGCACACGTCGCGCGCTTCAAGCCATTGCCGCATCGTTTGCAGTCACTCGGTCAACGCGGTGGCATAGGTTTCATCGACGATTCCATCGCCACCACGCCGCACGCGAGTTTGGCAGCGCTGGATTGCCTGCACCATCGGCGTGTCGCCATCATCGTTGGTGGATTTGATCGCGGGATCGACTGGGACGTTTTCGCTGACCGCGTGCGCGTCGATGCACCGGCCGCGGTGGTCTGCATCGGGCAGAACGGCCCGCGCATTCATGCCCTGCTTGCCAGCACTGGTTTGTCTACCGGCAGTGTGTTGCGACAGGCCGACGACATCCCGCATGCGGTGCAGCTCGCGCGTGAATCGGTCGGCTCGGATGGCATTGTCCTGCTTTCCCCTGGCGCGCCTAGTTTTCCCGAGTATCGCGACTATGCGGAGCGTGGTCGGCATTTCGCCAAGCTCGCGGGCTTCGACGTGAAGCGCAGCGAGATTCAGGGATTGGGGATTGCCTGATTGTTCATGCGAAGGCCTGCAATCGGAATGGCTTTTCTTCTGCACCAAAAGCAGCGGAGCAAGCTCCGCTCTACAAGAGTCCTGACAGACCGTCGCTTGCTTTTGTAGAGTGGAGCTTGCTCCGCTGCTTTGCTCCGCTGCAAACCTTGGGTGGAATGGTGACCCGCTTTGCCCATTTCGACTTCGACTCGCGTAGAGTCAGAGCGGGGCGCACCGCTGGGGTAGCGGTTGCGGGGAGCGTTAGCTTTTTGGGGTCGCGCGATGATCCGAGTACTGCTGGTCGATGACCACGTGCTGGTGCGGACGGGTCTGCGAATGCTGTTGGCGGGACAGGTGGACATGGAATGTGTCGGCGAGGCCGACAGCGGCGAAGAAGCTTTGGTACTGGTCCGTAAGACCCATCCCGATGTCGTCCTTTGTGACTTGCACATGCCCGGTTTGAGCGGCTTGGAATTGACCGAGCGCTTGTTGAAGATGGTCAATCCGCCGCGGGTGATCGCGGTCAGCATGCAAGACGATGGCCCCCTGCCCCGACGCGTGCTTGAAGCCGGCGCCAGCGGATACGTCAGCAAGTCAAGCCCCGCCGAAGAATTACTGCGTGCCATCCGTGACGTCGCCCGCGGCAAACGCTACATCGGTTCTGACATCGCGCAAGCCTTGGCACTGGGCAGCATCAGCAGTAGCGCACGCTCGCCGTTTGACGGCTTGTCGCCACGTGAGTTGGAGATCGTGATGATGCTGGTGCAGGGGATCCGCACCGGCGACATGGCCCGACAGCTAAGTCTTAGCCCGAAAACAGTATCGACCCACAAATACCGCCTGCTGCAAAAGCTCGGATTGCAGGATGTGATGTCGCTGGCGCGGTTGGCCAGTCAACATGGGTTGCTTGATCCGGCGCATACGCTAACTGCGCAAAGCGACTAGACCTCGGTCTGCACGGGCGACCCAAGTTCCGCACCTCGTACTCTCCCAAACTGTCTGAGACCACTCCGATCCCGCTTTCGGTTCAACAGCTTGCGGTTCTTCGACCCCGGAAAAATCGAAAACTCTGTTGTGTCACGTCATGGTAGTTATAGCCATTGAA
>JANNWF010000113.1:0-8103 GCA_031408455.1 Pseudoxanthomonas sp.
ATCGCTTCCGCCAGCCTCTGTGCCCCAGCGAACATACATCGCACAGAAGCTGGCATAGGCTGGCGTGATGGGAACCGTCAGTTTCAATGAGAATGCAATGCCTACTGAGCAAACCCCGCAACAAAACCAACTACTTGCGGCGATGGCGGTGGATGTGCAGCAGCGCTTGTTCGGCGCAATTTCACTGGTCCCATTGACACTGGGCGAGGTGTTGTACGAGTCGGGCGACATCATGCGGAATGTGTATTTCCCGACCGACTGCGTCATTTCGCTGCTGTACGTAATGGAGAACGGCGCGTCGGCCGAGATCTCGGTGGTGGGCAACGAAGGAATGGTCGGCATTGCGCTGTTCATGGGCGGTGAGAGCACACCCAGTCGCGCGGTAGTGCAAAGCGCGGGTTACGCATGGCGGTTGAAGAGCCAGTTGCTGAAGGACGAGTTCAATCGGCACGGCGAAATGATGATGCTGATGCTGCGCTACACCCAGGCACTCCTCACCCAAATGGCGCAGACAGCGGTTTGCAATCGCCACCATTCCATCGATCAGCAGCTGTGCCGTTGGTTGTTGTTGTCGCTTGATCGCTTACCCAGCAATAACTTGACGATGACGCAGGAGCTGATCGCCAACATGCTGGGCGTGCGCCGCGAGGGCGTGACTGAAGCAGCCGGCAAGCTGCAGAAACTCGGCGTGATCGAATACAACCGAGGAAAAATCAAGGTGTTGGACCGGGAAAAGTTGGAGTCGTTGAGCTGCGAGTGTTACGCGGTGGTCAAGAATGAAACTGATCGCTTGCTGCCTCACTACCTCCAACGCAAGCGACAAATCGTGGTGGCCGACGAAACAGCGCCACAACATGAGCACGTCGAGACCTCCGCAACGCCCGTTTGACGGGGGATTACGTTGCAGCGGCGCACCAACGCCAAAGCGCGCTAGCGAACAGTGCCGTCCCCAACGGCCATTCACACTAGCTGTGCGGGATTGTTTCAGCACATTGTCCGCGCCAAATCTTGGCTAGTGAGTTTGCTGAAAGGGTCGGCTTGGACACAGGCGCTCCCGCAATCGTTACCAACCGTTTGATCGCACGCCTGCCGAGAGCAGATCGAGCTCGCGTAGTGGCGAGTTGCGCGTCGATCACGTTGGGATTTGGTGAGGTGCTGTGCGAGCCCGACCAGCCCCACGCCGCCGCCTATTTCCCGCAAACAGCGCGCATTTCTCTGCTGGCCGAGGCCGAAGGCCATCCACCGATGGAAACCGCGCTGATTGGCTCGGAAGGCATGCTCGGCGCCACGTTGCTGCTAGGCAGCCATTCAGCACCGCAACGCGCCGTGGTGCAAAGCGAAGGCACCGCCTTGCGGATAGCACCTGACGAGCTGCTTCGAGAGGCCAGCGTCGGATCGGCCTTACTCAAGGTGTTGCAAAGCTACTTGCACGTGCAGATTGCTCAGCTCTCGCAAACCGCCGCTTGCACCCGTTTTCATGCGGTCGAGCCGCGACTGGCGCGCTGGTTGTTGCTTGCCCATGACCGCGCCCAAAACGACCACTTTCATCTCACCCACCAACACATTGCCGATGCCTTGGGTGTGCAGCGAAGCGCGATCACCATTGCCGCCGGCGTGCTGCAAGCACGAGAACTGATTGATTACAGCCGCGGTGAAATCAAGGTCCTCAATCGTACGGGGCTTGAAACCGCGTCATGTGCTTGCTACGCCACGTTGATGCGCCAATACGCGAACGGGTTTCACAAGTAGTCCCGGTTGGCCGCCAAAGTCAGGGTCGTCGTACAGTTGGGCCATGAGTCAACCCAAGCCAGACTTCTCGAAGCTTTCTATCGACGAGCGCATCGTGCTCGTGGAGGGCATCTGGGACAGCATCGTTGCCGAGAATCCGGCGGCCGTGACACTTTCCGAGAATCAACGTCAGGAGATTCGGCGCCGGCTCGCAGCTCACGATGCCGAGCCGAATACAGCCATTCCGTGGGAGCAGGTCCGCTCTGAGCTGTTTCAGCGCAACCACTGATGCGCATTGCATTCAGGCCGGAGGCTCGGGCTGAGCTTCTTGAGGCCAAGGCATGGTGAGAACAACAAGTGCCCGGTCTCGGTCTTGAGTTCGCACGGGCCGTCGATGCTGCCATTTCATCCGCAGCTCGTGCGCCCGAGGCATACCCAGCGATTGCAGGTGAGTGCCGGCGTGTCTTGCTTCGGCGCTTCCCATACTCAGTGATCTTTCGCCACGGCGAGAAAGAGCTGCTGGTTGTCGCAGTCTTTCACCACAAGCGAGAGCCTGGCACGTGGCTTCCAAGAGTTGTCGGCTAACTATTGGTCAAGCGGACGGCGCAGGGTGCGTTGCGTGTTTCCCGAAGTTTCATCGCGGCGCAGCCGCTTACCACGTCGTTGGCCGACGTCCGAGCATCAAAAGTGATGCTTCAAGCCTCGCTGGCTGGCGGTTCTTTGGTTAGCGCGACCTTCGCCGAGCGTTGCGCTTTGCGGGTCGACTCGCTTGCCTTGGCAGGCTTCTCCAACAAGCGCCGGCGCGCGGTTGCGAGCTCGCCGTCGTGGCGTTTGCAGGCAGCGCGGCGTTCCTTTTCCAACATTTGCCGCAACGACCGAGTTTCGTGCGCGTGGCCGCATTTGCGCAATGCAGCGGCGGCCATCCAGAGATCACCCTCGCTGCCCATCTCGCGGGCCAAGTCGATCAATACGGCGGCTCCGGCGTCGCGACGACGGATCACGTGGGCGGTAGCGTGCCGCAGCGCGGCAAAACGGCGCAGACGCCGGCGTAGATCGTGTCGATGAGTGCGCTCGACGCGGCCGAGTGCGTCTTTCAGCGCTTCCCGCACGCGCGAGCGCGCACGTTCGATGGCTTGGCCGATGCGCTTCTCATTCAGTTGCTCTAGCGGCCACTTGGCCAGCCGCGCTTGCAAGCGGGCCGCCTCTTTTTCCAACACATCCCAAAATGCGGCGGCGGGCGGATAGTCGGCCCAAACCGCGAGCCGCGCTAAACGAATTTGCGTGAGGGCACTATCCAGTTGACTGCGATCCGCCTCATTCAAGTCGCGTTTGCCGAGCTTCTCGACCAGCTCAAGGCGCACGGCAGCGTCGCGCAGCCGCCCCAAGCGCCGCCGAAATCGTTTGAACAGGCCATCCTCACGACGCGCCCACTCCACATTGGCCGGTGCTAGGAGTCGCACCAGCGCGCGCAACCGCTGCAAGGCTTTGCGACAGCCGTGCACGCCAGAGTCTTTGCCGCGACGGGCTGCGTCTAAGTGGCGGGCTAGCTCACGGAATTCGGTGTCTGCGAGGCCACGCAGGCGCACACTCGGCGCATTGGGTAGAACAGTCATAGGCAAGTAGCCGTGGAATAACCGCTGAGTCTGCCAGCTTCAACGCCGGCGAAGGTTACAGTCGCTACCTCTCCCCGAGAATCAATGGCCGATGCGCAAGATTGTCATACGCAAACCCGGCGGTTATGCAGCGCTGGAACTGATTGAGCAAGCCGATCCGACGCCGGCCAGTGGCGAAGTGCTGATCGCGGTGGAAGCCTGCGGCGTCAACTATGCCGATGGCATCATTCGGATGGGCCTGTATGCCTCGGCGCGTGAACTGCACGGCTACCCAATCACGCCGGGATTTGAAGTCGCCGGCACGGTCACGACCGTTGGTGAGGCCGTCACCGAGTTCAAAGCGGGCGATGCGGTGGTCGCGATTACCCTTTTCGGCGGTTACTGCGACCGCATTGCGCTGCCTGTTGCGAATGTTTTTCGTCGGTCTGCCGGTGTTTCGGCAATCGAAGCCGCAGGACTGCCCACCGTGTTTCTCACCGCCTGGTTCATGATCCATCGGCAGCTTCATCCGCAGATAGGCGAGCGTTGGCTGGTGCACTCTGCAGCAGGCGGAGTGGGTTCGGCGCTGACCCAATTGGGCGCGCTCGCCGGCTGCGAAGTCACCGCCGTGATCGGCACCCGCCACAAACGTCAGCACTGTCTGGCCATGGGTGCGAAGGCCGTGATCGACAAGTCTTCGCAGCCGCTGTGGGCAGCTGCAGAAGCGTTGGCACCCGATGGGTTTGCCGCAATCTTCGATGCCAATGGCGTGTCTACCCTGAAGCAGAGCTACAACCATCTCGCGCCCACTGGCCGACTGCTCATTTATGGTTTTCACAGCATGTTGCCCAAGAACGGGCGACTCAATTGGTTGCGGCTAGCCTGGGACTGGCTGCGCACGCCGCGCTTTAACCCGCTGAACATGACCCAAAACAATCGCAGCGTGCTGGCCGCCAACTTGAGTTTCTTGCAGTCGCATAGCGAGGCGTTGCGCGAGGGCATGCAGTGGCTGTTGCAGCGGTTCGAGGATGGGCGCTTGCAGCCGCTGCCGATCGAGACCTTTCCTTTAAGCCAAGCCGCTGCGGCACAAGCGCGACTGGAGTCTGGCCAGACTTTAGGGAAGTTGGTGTTGCTGACGGACTCGCAGTAGTAACCGAGATGCAACAAAGCGGGGTCCCGGGGCTCGCGGCGGTCCCAAGTAGGGCCGCGCTCCTGCGCGGCTGCTCTTGCAAATGTCGACAGCAACGAAGAGCGGCGTCGCAGGAGCAGCGCCCTCCAAAGCAAGGCTCGCGCTCCGGCCTAGGTTGACGCCTCAACACGCTTGCGCCACCCTTCCATCCTTGAATCGCGATGAAAGGATATTTGTCGGTGGATTTGGCGGCGTGGTCTGATTGTTTACGGGTATTGGCCGATGCGACGCGAGTGCGTTTGCTTGCCTTGCTCGACCGCGAAGAACTCACTGTTGCCGAGCTGTCGTCGATCACGCAGCTAGCGCAGCCGCGCGTTTCCACTCATTTGGCACGATTGCGTGAAGCCGAACTGGTGCGCGACCGGCGCTCTGGCGTGTCGGCCTATTACCGATTCGAGCCCGACCAACTCAGCGACAACCAACGCGCGGTCTGGCGTTCGCTCTCCGAAGGTGCCGACGACCCGCTGCTGCGGCAAGATGCCGAGCGCCTGCCCATCGTTCTCGCCGCGCGCGCCTCTGATCAGAATTGGGCGGACTCGGTTGCCGGCGACATGGAACGTCATTACTCACCCGGCCGCACGTGGGAAGCAATGGCACGCGCTGCCTTGCAACTATTTGAGCCCGGCGAAGTGTTGGACATTGCTTCCGGCGATGGCGTGATGGCTGAACTGTTGGCACCGCGCGCGCGCCGCTATCTGTGCATCGACGCCAGCGAGCGAGTGGCGAATGCAGCCCGCGAGCGCTTGCGCGGATTGCCGCAAGTCGAGGTCGCTGTGCAGGACATGCATGCGCTGGATCAGCCGGACGCGAGTTTTGATCTGGTGCTGATGATGCACGCACTCACTTACTCCACGCAGCCGGCCAAAGCTCTGTTGGAATCGGCGCGCGTGCTGCGCAGCGGGGGCCGCTTGCTGGCGACCAGTCTCAATCAACACGATCACCGCGCCGCGGTGGCGCCGTTTGGTCACGTCAATCTCGGATTCGATCCGAAGACCCTACGCAAGCACGCGCAGAAAGCCGGCCTGGAAGTACTGAGTTGCGCCATCATCGCGCGCGAAAAACGGCCGCCGCATTTTGAAGTGGTCGCCCTGCTGGCGCGCAAGCCTTAGTGACATGTCAGAACAGGTCGCAGAAATGAAAGCGCGCTTTTCGCGCAACCTGCATCGTCGGTCGCAGAAGAGCAGCGGAGCAAGCTCCGCTCTACCAGAGCGGCTGTCGGCAGCACTGGGCATTTGTAGAGCGGACCGAGCGAAGCGAGCGCGTACGCGCGCAGCGCGCGAACTTGCTCCGCTGCTTTCCCTCCATGGAGCACATTGATGAAGTACTTACCCTGGCTGTTCCCTGATCGTGTCGCTGCGCTTGAAGCCGCCGCTGCCGCGCGCATTCTGATTCTGGATGGCGCGATGGGCACCATGATCCAAGGCCACCATTTGACCGAGGCCGACTATCGCGGTGAGCGCTTCGCACAAGGCTTCGACAGTCTGGTCGCGCATGTCGGCCATATCCACGACGAACACTGCAACCACGGCCCTGATCAAATCGGGAGCGATCTGAAAGGCAACAACGACCTGTTGACCTTGACTCAGCCAGCCATCATCCAAGGTATTCATTCGCAATATCTGGAAGCGGGTGCGGATCTGATCGAGACCAACACCTTCAACAGCACCGCGGTGTCGCAAGCCGACTACGCGCTGCCGCACCTGGTCACCGAGTTGAACCGCGCAGCCGCGCGCTTGGTGCGCAGCGTCTGCGACGAATGGACTTTATTGACGCCGCACAAGCCGCGCTTCGCGGTCGGCGTGATCGGCCCCACCAGCCGCACCGCGTCGATCAGCCCAGACGTGAACAATCCCGGCTTTCGAGCCACCAGTTTTGCCGAGTTGGGCGAGGACTATCAACGCGCCGCCGAGGCGCTGATTGACGGCGGTGCCGACATCATCATGGTCGAGACGATCTTCGACACTTTGAATGCCAAGGCTGCCTTGTTCGCCATCGAGCGCGCGTTTGAGACGCGTGGCGGGCGCTTGCCGATCATGATTTCCGGCACGATCACGGATCGCTCGGGTCGCACCCTGTCCGGGCAAACAGCGGAGGCCTTCTGGTACTCGTTGCGGCACGCGCAGCCGTTCGCGATAGGCCTTAACTGCGCGCTGGGTGCCAAGGACTTGCGCGCACACGTCGATATCCTCGCCCAGATCGCCGAGTGCCGGATCAGCGCGCATCCCAATGCTGGCCTTCCGAACGCATTCGGCGAATACGACGAATCGCCGGCCGATATGGCCAAGCAACTGCGCGAGTTTGCGGCCAGCGGCTTGCTCAACATTGTGGGCGGCTGCTGTGGCACTTCGCCGGCGCATATCCGCGCGATTGCCGAGGCGGTGGCCGACATCGAGCCACGCGTTCCGCTCGCGTTGCAGGCCGCTGCGTAGAGCATGGACATCCTGCATCGCCACACCCGTCTGTCCGGCCTCGAGCCGCTGGTCATCACGCCGGAAATCAACTTCGTCAACATCGGCGAACGCACCAACGTCACCGGCTCGGCCAAGTTTCGCAAACTGATCGTCGATGACCGCTTCGATGAGGCCGTCGATGTCGCCCGCCAACAAGTCGAAGCTGGCGCGCAGATTCTGGATGTCAATTTCGACGACGGCATGATCGACGCCGAAGTCGCGATGCCGCGCTTTCTCAATCTGATCGCCGCCGAGCCCGACATCGCGCGCATCCCGGTGATGGTCGACTCCTCTAAGTGGAGCGTGATCGAAGCCGGTCTGCGCTGCCTGCAGGGCAAGGGCGTGGTCAATTCGATCTCGATGAAAGAAGGCGAAGCCGCCTTCATCGAGCACGCGCGCAAAGTGATGCGTTACGGCGCGGCTACTGTGGTGATGGCGTTCGACGAGCAGGGCCAAGCCGACACCTGCGCGCGCAAGGTGTCGATCTGCACCCGCGCCTACCGATTGCTGGTCGATCACGTCGGCTTTGCGCCGGAAGACATCATCTTCGACCCCAACATCTTTGCCATCGGCACCGGCATCGACGAGCACGCCAATTACGCGGTCGACTTCATCGAGGCGACCAAGATCATTCGCGCCACCCTGCCGCATTGCCACGTCTCGGGCGGCGTCAGCAACGTCTCGTTCGCTTTTCGCGGCAACAATCTGGTCCGCGAAGCCATCCACAGCGTGTTTCTGTTCCACGCCATCAAAGCTGGCCTCGACATGGGCATCGTCAACGTCGGCGGCATGCCGATCTATGACGATCTCGACGCCGAGTTGCGCGAGCGTGTTGTGGACGTGGTGCTCAACCGCCGGTCCGATTCGACCGAGCGCCTGATGGAGACGGCCGAGCGCCATCGTGGCGGCGGCAAGGGCGTCATCGGCACCAGCAAAGAGAAACTCGCGTGGCGCGAGTTCGCCGTGGATGCGCGACTGTCCTACGCGCTGGTGCATGGCATCGACGAGTTCGTTGTCGCCGACACCGAGCTTGCGCGGCAAGCCGCCAGCAAGCCTTTGGAGGTGATCGAAGGCCCGCTGATGGCTGGCATGAACGTGGTCGGCGATCTGTTCGGTGCCGGCAAGATGTTTCTGCCGCAGGTGG
>JANNWF010000114.1:0-8405 GCA_031408455.1 Pseudoxanthomonas sp.
GCAGACACGTAAACGGCGCGTTCTGCCGCCGCCCGCAACGCCCGTGATAGCACTTGCGTTGAAGCCGTCTTGGAAATCCAGCAGCGCATTTCGCCAGTCTCTACTGCCTTTGCCTCCCAGCGGCCAAAACACTCTGTTCTAGCTACCAGTGCAATGGCCGCTTTAGCATCCTCGGCATGCCTACCTGCGCGAGAGTTCAGAAAGCGGTCGCGAGCGAGCGTGCGAGATCCCAGTAACACGACATCCGGATGCAGCACGCGCAGAAAATGCTCGCCTTCAACATAGCAGGCTGTCGCCCCCAACAAATGTAAGCGGTTATCGTCGCGACACAACTGCTCTGCATGATGGCGGCAATTTCGGTCAGGCTCCACGATCAGTACCTTGGCAGGCGCAGGTGCGACAAGGTTAACTGTCGGAACTTCGCTTACTTTGCGGGCAAACGAATTCGCAACGTCGCCGTGTTTCGCCTGCTTGGCTCGCACCTCGTTCCCCTATCGGGCAGCAAAAATCTCCCCTTCTGAGAACTAAGTGTCACCAGTAGGCAGTAGTTCGCACCCCAGTTCGCACCGACCCACCCAAGTCAGCGTGTTTAAGATCTTGTCGTCCCCACGAAGGCGGGGACCCAGTGACGTTCGCGCTGCACAAACCCGGCGAAAATTACTGGCTTCCGGCTTTGCCTGCGCTGCTCGCTCGCTCGCCCTTCGGGCCAGCTTGACTGTTCGCTCACCATTGAGGGAATGACGCGGAGCTCAATTTGGGCGGATTGCAGTTCGCACTCCCTTGAAACAGCCCTGTTGTTCGCGCGCCTTCGGGGCCTCGTTGGCCCTGTCCACCACGCCCAACCCCGGATCCCCAGCAGCAGCTCGCCTGTCAAGGTATTCAAGGTGCGATGGCTGTGTCCCAACGGAAAACGCATGCCAGTTCTAAGTGATGAGCTTGCTTCAAAGCGGTTGCTAACCAGCCTGTTGACGGTCGGTGTCCTTACGGTGCTGGTTGCGTTGTTTTGGTCAGCCTGGCCGCTAAAAGATACTGCGGAAATTCCGCCCCGGTCCAACTCGGAGTCGCCAGAGACTGCTGCGCTGGGAGACGCAGCAGCCGGCATGCATCCTGATCAGGCCGATGTCGCGTCGGGTGCCAGAGCGGTATCAGCGATGGGAAGCTATGCAGCAGTCGGGGCGAAAGCCCCGATGCTCAACGGGGCTGATTTGTGGAACCGTAAAATTCCCCGCGAGTCACTGTCGTTGAGCCGCGAGGAGTCTGCGTGGCTGCGCCGCAATGGCTATCCAACACCCGAGGAACT
The DNA here is from genome assembly GCA_031408455.1 of Pseudoxanthomonas sp. Classification (GTDB taxonomy): domain Bacteria; phylum Pseudomonadota; class Gammaproteobacteria; order Xanthomonadales; family Xanthomonadaceae; genus JANNWF01. The sequence goes on from JANNWF010000114.1 coordinate 1,301, forward strand.
GGAAAACTTGGAATCCTTGGACCTTGACGAATTACGAAGGCGATCTAAAGGTGGTGATGCTGCGGCTATGGTCTTGCTTGGGATGCGCGTGGGCGTTGAAAACGGTGTCAACTTGATTGAGCAGGCGCAGATTCATGGCAGCCGATTCGCCATGTTGGAGGCACACCGCAGGGCTACTCGTCTGGACCTGGCTCACACTAAACCTTATTCGTTGGCGCTCGCCTTGATGGCTCAGATGCTCGGCGACCATCGGGCAGCAATGGCCACGAGTGATAGTTACTACCATGACTCACAATTTAGAGATATCGATGTGAGGTGGGCGATGGAAGGTGCCCAACGGCTGCTTGGCAATCTAAATGCCCGCCGTGCAGCGCTGGGCCTACCACCGCTGCAACACGATACGCGGCCGGGATTTTCGGATTGGGATGCTGCTGAGCGCGCTGACCAATACCCGTTGGTGGCTGGCAGAGGCGGCTGAGGAATTCGAGACGGGGATTTGGCGCGGTGAACTTCAGATTCCCGAACTCAACACGCGCTGGCACTGCCTAATTCTGCACTGGGGGCTGCTTGTCCTCTTGGTCACCCGGTGCTGGCGGTTAAGGGGCCCCCGCAGAAAAGTCATGGCTCTGATCCTGCAAAAACACGCTGGGCGACTTTATGAGGCTCAGCTACTGCAGCCGCTCTGCGGGCAAGTTGGTGTTCAATCCGCTCCGTTTCGCGGTGCCTTTGCGGCACTGGATGCGCGGCTTGGCAGCGTAGCGCCGCTTGAGGCGGCGGCCTTCTGGCAGGCCATTGACGAGGTTCTGTCTGCTGAGGGTCTCCTCACTAGCAGTGTGGCCGCCAGTAGCAATCTGCCGATGGGGGGCCGTTTTTTGATGGCTTCGCGGGAAATATCAAGTAAGCCAAGTGTCACCGCCGAAGTCCTCAAGGCTGCAAATGCGCGAGCGCGCAACGCGGCAGGCAAAAGTAGCTTCCGCACCGGGCCAATGTGGGTGGGCGCGGCACACCCCGCGGATGCTTGGTATGTCGCCCCACCGGCCGCACACGTTCATGCGTTGCTTCGCGATCTGTTCTGCTTTATCAATGATCGCAAGTGGCCACTGACCCTGCGCGCCTGTGTGGCGATGCAGCAGTTGCTGGATATCCATCCGTTTGCCGATGGCAACGGACGCACGGCGCGAGCGCTCTTGCTGGGCATGCTCGTGCAGCGCTGGGGGCTACAGCAGGGTTTTGTGAGCGCCTTAGCCGGATTCTGGGCAGAACGAGGTTTGCGTCGCCACGCCGCCACCTATCAAATCCGGGCGAGCGGCGACTGGTCAGCGTTTCTCCAAATGAGCTTGGCGCTGGGTTGGGGCTGCCGACTTGCTCCCACCGCGACGAAGGAGTGCAATACGTAGCCGGCGCTTCGCTATCGAAGCTGTCGCTTGGGGGGCACATAACCATGGGGGAGCAATGAACAAACGTTTTCAAGTTGCAACAGCGGCTGCGTTGATGGGAGCAATTTTGATGGGATCTGCCACGGTAGTGCTCGGCGGCTCGTACGACTCGGAAGTGAATATCGTCAATCGCTCCGATTGGTCAATTTACGAGCTGTACGTGTCGTCTGCAGATTCAGAAGAATGGGGCGATGACCAGCTCGGCAGCGAGGTGATCGAATCCGGCGGCGGCAGCTTCCTTTTGCACAGCATCCCCTGCGATGACTATGACGTGCGTCTGGTCGACGAAGATGGGGACGAGTGCGTGGTCGAAGGCGTGCCTTTGTGTGCTGACAATGATGATTGGGTCATCGGCAACGACGACTTGCTGTCGTGTCAGGTGCTGACCGAATAGCGTCGCGCGGCAGAGGCGTTCGCCAAAAACAAAAACCCGCCAGTCGGCGGGTTTTTGTTTCAGGCAAGACAGTTAATCAGATACCGGCGCGCCAAGCGCCAGCGAGTGATTTACTTGATCTTGCCTTCCTTGTACGGCACGTGCTTGCGCACCACCGGGTCGTACTTCTTGATTTCCATCTTGTTCGGCGTGGTCTTTTTGTTCTTGTCGGTCGTGTAGAAGTGACCGGTACCAGCCGATGAAATGAGGCGAATCTTGTCGCGCTTGGAAGCCATGATCTAACTCCTCAGACCTTTTCGCCGCGAGCACGCAGCTCGGCCAGCACGGACTCAATGCCGTTCTTGTCGATGGTGCGCAGGGCATGGGTGGAAACGCGCAGCTTGATCCAGCGATTCTCGCTCGGCACCCAGAAACGGCGCTCGTGGAGATTCGGCAGCCAGCGGCGCCGCGTTTTGTTGTTGGCATGCGAAACGTTGTTGCCGCTTTGCGTACCCTTTCCGCTTACTTGACACACACGTGCCATAGCGCACCTCGATAACGATTGGTGCCCCCCTTAGCCAGGAAGGCTTCGGCCCCGCGCCAAGTGGCGCGCGCGATACGGGCAATGTGTCTCGCCAAAACCCCGACATCGCGCAGTCGAATGGGCTCGATCAGGCAAGGCCCGAAACGGCGAGCCGCGCAGTATGGCAGGGCGAGCCTAATCGGACAAGCTTGGCCACTCTGCGGGTGACCGGATCAGAGCTTGGCGGCAAAGTATTCACGACACCAAGCGACGACCGGCGGCAGTCCGATCTCAAGCGGCGTGTGCGGCAAAAATCCCAATTCAGCCGTAGCGCGGGTGATGTCAGCCATGGTCTCCAGCATGTCGCCGGGCTGCATTTCACGATAGTGCTTGATCGCCGCGCGACCGGCGGCACGCTCAATGATGGCAATAAAATGCTCTAACTCCACCGGCGCGTGATTGCCGAGGTTGTAGATGCGGTGCGGTGCGCCAGCGGCGGTGAGGGGAGGGCGATCTAGCGCCGCCAATACGCCGCTGACAATATCGCTGATGTGGGTGAAGTCACGCCGCATGCGGCCATGGTTGAACACTTCAATCGGCCGGCCAGCCAACACCGCGCGTGAAAACAACAACGGAGCCATGTCCGGGCGACCCCACGGTCCGTACACCGTGAAGAAGCGCAAACCGGTGAGTGGCAGGCGGTACAAATGCGCATAGCTGTGCGCCATCGCCTCGTTGGCCACCTTGGTCGCCGCGTAAAACGACAAGGGTTGCTCGACGCTGGCGTCTTCGCGAAACGGTGGCTGGGCCGCGCCGCCATACACCGATGATGACGAGGCATAGACGAGGTGCTGAATGCCGCGATGTCGGCATTGCTCAAGCACATTGAGAAAGCCGACCAGATTGCTCTGCGCATAGTCCTGCGGCGCTTGCATCGAATAGCGCACGCCGGCTTGCGCGGCCAGATGCACCACGCGCTCGGGCTGCACACGTTCGAACAGCGCGTCGAGTGCTACCGCATCAACGAGGTCGAGCGCTGCGATCTCGATGTCGGCACATAGCGCTGCAACTCGATCACGCTTGAGTCGCGGGTCGTAATAGGCATTGAAGCTGTCCATCCCAACGACGCTGTCACCACGCGTCGCCAATTCACGGCAGGCATGCGCACCGATGAAGCCAGCAGCGCCAGTGACTAGTACGCGCACGACGATTAGCCTTGCCGCAGCCGAGCGAGAATCCCGTCGAGCGCGTCAAGACTGTGATAGCTGATCACCAACTTGCCGCGACCGCCGCGGCCGTGTTGCAGCTCGACTGCCGTACCTAGGGTCTCGGATAGTTCGGTTTGCAAGGCGGCGATATCGGCATCGATGCGCTTGCCTGCGGTGACGACGGGACTCGCGGGACCTTTGTGCAGCGCCTGCACTCGTCGTTCGGTCTCGCGTACCGACCATTGCTCATCGGCTGCCAGCTTGGCCATGGCTTCGGCTTGCGCGGCGGGCAGGGTCAGCAAGGCGCGGGCGTGGCCCATTTCGATGCCGCCGCGCTCCACCAATTTGCGCACGCCTTCGGGCAGTTCGAGCAGGCGCAGCAAGTTGCTGACCGCCGCGCGCGAACGGCCCACCGCATCGGCAGCTTGTTGGTGGGTCAGCGCAAATTCGTCGATCAAGCGTTGCAGCGCGGTCGCCTCTTCCAGCGGATTCAGATCCTCGCGCTGGATGTTCTCGATCAGCGCCATCGCCAGCGCCGCGTGGTCGTCGCTATCGCGCACCACCACCGGCACTTCGCGCAAGGCAGCCAACTGCGCGGCTCGCCAGCGCCGCTCACCGGCAATGATTTCAAAGCGATGCGGGCCGACCGGGCGCACCACAATGGGCTGGATTAAGCCTTGTGCTTTGATCGAATCGGCCAGCTCCTGCAGCCGCTCGGTATCCATGTGGCTGCGTGGCTGATACTTGCCTGGCTGTAGTTGCTCCAGCGGCAGCATGCGCATGCGTTCGCCTTCGGGCTCACCGGCGGCATCACCGCGGCCGCCCAGCAACACGTCGAGCCCCCTTCCGAGACCTCTGCGCTTGGTGCTCATGCGGCTGCCTCCGGCGCCTTCGCATGATTGCGCTCACGACGCAGCATTTCACCGGCCAAACCGAGATAGGCGATGCTGCCGCGCGATGTGCGGTCATAGCCAACGATGCTCATGCCGTGGCTGGGTGCCTCGGCCAAGCGCACGTTGCGCGGCACGATGGTGCGGAACAACTTGTCACCGAAATGCTGACTGAGCTGCGCCGAGACTTCATTGGAAAGATTGTTGCGAACGTCGTACATGGTGCGCAGGATGCCTTCGATTTCGAGCTGCGGATTGAGCCGCGTCTTCACCGCGCGAATGGTCTCGGTGAGCGCTGACAAACCTTCCAGCGCGTAATACTCGCACTGCATCGGCACCACCACGCCTTGCGCGGCGGTCAGTGCATTGATGGTCAGAAGGTGCAGTGACGGCGGGCAGTCGATGAGGATGAATTGATAGCGGTCACGCACCGGTGCCAACGCTTCGCGCAAGCGGTGCTCGCGTGCCAGCGTGTCCATCAGCTTCAGCTCGGCGGCGGTGAGATCGCCGTTGCCGGGCAATAGGTCGTATCCATTGGCCGTAGTGACAATCGCGTCAGCGGCGCTGCATTCCTCCAGCAATACTTCGCAACCCGTCGGTTTGGCCAAGCGCTTGTCGACGCCCGAGCCCATGGTCGCATTGCCCTGCGGATCAAGATCCACCAGCAACACGCGACGTCGAGCCTCGGCAAGGGCTGCCGCCAGATTGACCGAGGTGGTGGTCTTGCCGACGCCGCCCTTTTGATTGGCGATGGCGATGATCCTACCCATGAGCATTAAGACCGTTCGCGTGATGGATGAGAGTGGGCGAGCAAAGCATGCATCAGCCTTGCATACCCACCGAAGTCGACTCGACGATACACAGACAGCGTTCGCCATCAAGCGTAGGCACCACTAGGCGATGCGTCGTAACGTGCCGCCAGCCGGCGGGCAACTCGCTCAGCTCGTGACTCGGATCGCGCCCCTTCATCGCCAGCAACTGCCCACCTGGCCGCAGCAAGTGGCCGCCGATGTGGAGAATCTGTTCAAGGGTACCGAAGGCGCGTGCCGTTAGACAGTCGTAGCGGCCGGCTTCGTCGACGTTCTCAGCCCGCGCAGACAGCACGCGCACCCGCTCGGTCAGGCCCAAGGCCCGCACTGCCTCGCGCAAAAAACGCGCCTTCTTGCCCGCTGTCTCGATCATGGTCACACGCAGATCGGGCAGGGCAAGGGCCAATGGAATCGCCGGCAGTCCCGCCCCACTGCCGATATCGACCAGCACGCCCGGCGGCACATACGCAAGTATCGCCAACGAGTCGAACAGGTGCTTGACCAGCATTTCCTGCGGATCGCGAATGGCAGTCAGGTTATAGGCCTGATTCCACTGCAACAGCAACGCCAGATAGGCAAGCAAACAGTCGTCCAGCGCCTCGTCCAAGCCTAGCCGAGCGAGCTCAAGTCGCAACGCAGGGCGCAGGGCATTGACAGGCGAATCGGGAGGGATTGCGAACGTGGGCGCGACGGGTGTCACGGGCTCTGCCGGCAACAGGGGTCGCCAGTATCGGCAGCGGCAGTGAGGTCAGCAACCGTTGGCTGTTGTATTTCCCAATACAAACGTCTCGTTGACGCTTCAGGCACCCAACTGACAGCGAGTGACGCGCAGACCCAAGCTGCCCAACCGCTGGTTGAGAGCCAGCTTGACCCGGCCGTTCAAGCCGTCGACATCGCGCGCTGCCGCCGTCAAAGCGGCGTCCATGCATTGCCGCACTTCGCGCTCGACGACGCGATCAATGTCGTTCAACTGGTCTCCGCTGCGTTCGGGTTCAACGATCTGATAGTAAAACGCCGCCGCTTGCGTCGAGGCGTCGTCGCCACCCAACTGCAAGGCAATCCGATGATTGATCAACGCCACAGGGGCGGAGACACGCTCGACCAAAGGCAGCGAAAAGCGCAGGCCCGGCACCAAGGTGCGGGCGTAATGGCCGAATCGACTGACCGTGTAAGCGGTTCCTTCGGGCACCCAGCGCAAGCCTGTCAGCACAAGTGCGACGGAAAACGCGAGAGCGAGGACCAGCAGTTCGGGCGACATGGCGTACGTTTATCTTTGTTATTCAGTTACTTAAAGTAACTTTGATTAGTATGTTGTTAACAACGAGCGTCAAGCATACGCCCACTTAACGCAAACATTACGTTGGCCAGTCGAAACCTTGGGTGAATGCATGGCCAAAAAACCAAAGTGTGTACACGTTGCACACACTCTGGTTTCCGGTGGTGTGTACAGACTCTGATTATCGGAAGCGCAGTTTTGCTCTCGACTCCCCGGGGGTTCGTGGCTCGCGAGACGACAGACGTGGACCCGCGCAAGCTTGCCGACAGCTTCTCGCGTCGGTTGTCTGTGGGTACGATCGCTTGCAGCAAGAGGATGGCCACGCCCCCAACCGCGAAAACCAACAGCCATCAGATGCGGCGACGATCCCGCAGGGGCGCGCTTGACCCGATGCGTGGATTCAGTGAGAAATGGCCACGGACGACTAGGCTGAGCGCCCACGTGATGCCGTAGTGCGCTCGCGCAGGTCCGATCCTTGCCCAAACCGGCGCCTGCGCGGCCGCAGCCTACCCGACAGACTGCCAAAAAGGGGCGTTTGAATTTCCTATACCTCAGCTGATCGACACTGCGCAGGCAATGGTTTTCGCTGT
>JANNWF010000115.1:0-1866 GCA_031408455.1 Pseudoxanthomonas sp.
CAGTTGTCGATGGTCGACAACGAGCTGCAATACCTCGGCCAGTTTCCGGTCGAATTGCAAACAGCGGATCTGTTTTCCGATGCCAACGGCAAGGCCCAGTTGACGCTGCCAGCGGCCGACAAGCCGAGTCGTTATTTGCTCACCGTGTTTGCCAGTGACGGCGCGGCGTATCGGGTCAAGACCAGCAAGGAAATCCTGATTGAACGCGGCGCGGCGCAGTTTCGCTTGGAGGCCAATCGACAGTTCAGTGCCGCTGGCGAGACTGTCGATTTCAGCTTCGCGCGCGAGGGCATGAGTGATGCATCGCCGGTGCGATTCGAGTGGATTCGACTGGAAGACCAGAGCACCGGCGGCGGCAATCTGGCGACCGACGCGACCGGCTTCAAGCAGACTTTCGCCGAGCCCGGCACCTACAACCTGATGCTGAAAGACGCACAAGGCATGTTGCTGGGCGCCAGCGGGCACACGGTGAGTGGCAAGGGCATCAAGGCGTCACCCGGAAGCATCGAGATCGTGCTCGACAAGCGGGAATATCAGGCCGGCGATACCGCACAGGCGCTGATCACGTTTCCCGAGCCGGTGAGTGAGGCGCTGCTGACGCTGGAGCGCGATCAGGTCGAAGCCAGTGCTCTGTTGAGTACGGGCGGTGATTGGTTGCGCCTCAAGCGCCTCAATGACACTCAGCTGAGTGCGCAGATTCTGGTGGGCGAAGACTTCTCGCCAAATCTAACTTTCTCAGTGCTCTACACCAAGGGCGGCGACTACAGTTTTCAAAACGCCGGCATCAAGGTCAGCGTGCCGAGTATCGAGGTCGCCATTCGTACGGATAAAGAGGTCTATTTGCCGGGTGAAACGGTGACCGTCGATCTGGAGACGCACTTCAAGGACTCAGCGGTCGCGGCACGCCTCGCGGTGTCCGTCGTCGACGAAATGATCTACGCCTTGCAACCAGAAATCGCGCCTGCCATCGGCGACTTCTTCTTTCACCCGCGCCGCAACAACGTGCGCACCAGTGCCAGCTTGTCCTTCATCAGCTACGACGTCGCCCTGCCCGGCACGCCGACCCCACCGCCAGCGAGTGATCGCAGCGAGCGCGGCGTCAAAGTGCTGGAACGACCGCGTCGCGAAGAAGTCGACACCGCGGCTTGGCAGCCTGATCTCACCACCAACGCCCAAGGCAAGGCGCGCTTCAGTTTCGTGGTGCCGGATTCGCTGACCCGCTGGCGCATCACCGCGCGCGCGATCAATGCAGAAGGCGTGGTTGGGCAACGCCGGCAGTTCATTCGCTCGGAAAAGCCGCTGTATCTGAAATGGACGGGGCCAACGCGGTTTCGTCGTGGCGATCAACCAGCGCTAGGCTTGCTGGCCTTCAATCAAGGTAGCGATACCGCCGAGGCGGCGTTGGTGAGCACGTGGGCGGGCGAAACCAGCCGCCAAACGGTGCAACTGGAAAGCGGCGTGACTTATCTGCCGCTGCCGCTGAAAACATTGGCCGCCGGTGAAGTGCAGTTGCAGTTGGAACAGGCCGGCAAGGTCACCGATGCGCTGACGGTGTATCTGTTTGAAGACAGCAATGCTTGGCAGCAATTGCACAGCGTGAGTCTGCCTGTAAGCGCGGCGAACACGCCGTTGTCATTGCCAGCCGACGCCCACGCCATCCAGCTGAGCTTGGCCGCCGGCAGCGATGGGCTGTTCAAGAATGCGCTGGACGATTTGCTCGACTACCCGTGGGGCTGTGTTGAACAGACCGCCAGTCGTTAGCTGCCGCTGAGTCTCGCTTATCCGACGCTCGCTCAAGGGGAGCCACGCATCGCCGATCGGCTGCGCCTGATCATGCAGACCAGTCGCTTGCGCTTGGTGCAGATG
>JANNWF010000116.1:0-4117 GCA_031408455.1 Pseudoxanthomonas sp.
CGTCGGGTCGGGCGGCGGCACCACATGACCCGGTCCACGGCCATCCAGATGTGAAGCCTCACGGCGCGACTTGAATACGGGGTAGAACACTTGCACGCGCCAGTCCTCTGGCCCGTGCAATACATCCTCGTACAAACCCATGCGGGGCGGATAGCGACGAGTGATGCGCGCGGTGCCGAACAGAACATCCCACAGGAAGAGAAAGTTGCCGTAGTTGCCGCGATAGTGACCGACGCCATCTGACTGCGACATGGCATGGTGGGCGAAATGGGTGGCGGGCGTCGAGATGCTGCGCTCCACAACCCATGCAACGGGATGCAACCAGCGATGGGCGTAGAGGAACCGATCCCAACGCAGCTCGCTATGCGCACCGAAGATCACCAGCATCTTGGCCAGCACATACCATGGGTAAACCGCGCCGAAGCCAAGGAACACCAGCCCCGCGCTGATCCACAGGCCGGGCATGATCGAGTAGTAAAAGAAATTGTTGCGATACACCACGCGCACGCCCATGTAGGGCGCTGCGTGGTGAGCGCGATGCAAGGGCCAAAGCAGCGGCGAATGCGACGCACGGTGCCACCAATATTGAGTCAGATCGTCGCCAATCAGCAGCACGACGAACATGGCCCAAGCCGGCCAATGCGACCACGCCCCGGCCCAGTGTGGCGCCCAGACGTGGCCCAACCAGCCGACGGTCACCAGCACGCCGGGGTAGATCAACGCGGCGAACAGCAGCGTGATTGCCCCTTCGACCGGAGCATCCTGCGCCGTCTCGTGTTGGCTGCGAAATCGCCCCATCAAGGCCTCGATGGCGGCAAGCCCAATGAAGATGGCAAACACTACCAGCGCCACATGGCCGTCTATCCAATCGTGCATGACCCTTCCTCTGCGAGCGCCGGCGATACTATGGAGGTTGGTGCCCGCGCTCCGCGATGATCCGAGTGCGCGACGTGATGATCGGAGTGCGAGTGCGGCAACAGACCACCAGCTCGGTGACAGTGCGCTATCTCGTCCAATGGCTGGCCGCGCAAGGCGATGACCTCGCCGCTTGGCTCGCGACGACGGGACTGTGCCCGGACGATCTTGCTTCCCCCGATGTGCGTATCCCGCTTGACGCCTTCGACGCCCTGTGGGCGCGGTCCGTGGCACGCGATCCCGCCATCGGTTTGCACCTGATCGACCGCTTTCCGCCCGGCCAGATGCACCTGGTCACTCATCTCGCGATGCGCGCCGCCACCGTGGCGGCGGCGATGCAGGCGGTCGAGCGATACATGACGGTGACTGACCCGCTCGACTGCATCACCTGTTCGGTGGAGAACGCCATCGCCGTCATTCGCTACCGACATCCAGCGCTCGCGAATGGCACCCGTACCAACCCAGGTTTCGTCGAGCACCTGCTGGCGATGACATACGTGCTGCTCACCCGCGGCACCGAGCGCCCAGTGCCGCTATTGGCGGTGCACTTCGCCGGTCCGCAACTTGCCGCAGAGCCTGCTTACGTCGCACGCTTCGGCGTCAAGCCGCGTTTTGCTGCCGGCGAAAATGCGTTGCTGCTGGAGCGCACGGTGCTGGACTGGCCACTGCTCACCCGCGACGACTACTTGCGGGGACTGCTGGAGCGCCTCGCCGCCGAGCGCTTGCCGACCGCGCCGGCTGTCAGCACAGCCGAACGCCTCGCCGAACGGCTTCGTGAGTCTTGGCTCGAGGGCCGACCCATGGATCTGGCGGGGGCCGCGGCCGCGCTCGAAACGACCGTCTCGCGCTTGCGCGCACGCCTGGCCGCCGAAGACGCCAGCTTCCGCAGCATCCACGACGCCGCTCGGCGCGAAGTGGCCTGCATCCATTTCGCCGGAGCGCTGTCGATTGGCGAGATCAGCTACCTGCTGGGCTTCTCCGAACCCGCCGCCCTCCAGCACGCCGTCCGTCGCTGGTTCGGCGAAAGCGTCGGCGAGACTCGCGCGCGGCTGAAAGGTGCTGCGCCGAGCATCCTGAAATGAGCTGTCTGTGTAGGTTGGCGGTGAGCGCAGCGAACCCCAACATCACTCGCCCACCGCCGTGTCCGACACATGTTGCTCCAATGCCACCGCAATCCGCAGGCAGCTAGGTGTTCGGATCCTGACCGCGTGACGCGACTAGCACCGGCAAGGCGCTGCATTTAATTGCCTCCGTCCCGAATGGCACTTACTTAAGCCCAAGCCTCCGAGAATCGTCATTCCGGCGAACGCCGGAATCCAGCGTTTGCGGCTCGGAGCCAGGCTTCAACAGAGCTGGATCCCGGCTTTCGCCGGGATGACGAGCCCTAAGTAAGTGCCATTCGCCTCCGTCCCTTTTTCCCAGATTGGATCAACAGGGGCTGACCCCGAGTTCATAAGGCACACTGACCACGTTCAGTCAGATGCGCGCCTCAAGGCACTCTGACCCCGCTTTCCTGACCCCGTTTTCCTCGCTGCTTCAGCCACTGGCCAAAATCCGTTGAGCTCAACGCCTTGCTGAAAAGAAAGCCTTGCGCCACATCGCAACCGCGTGAGCGCAGGGCGTCGAAGGTCAGTTCGTCCTCGACCCCTTCAGCCACCACGGTCAGATTGAAGCGATGCGCGAGGTCGATGATCAAGCTAGTGATTTCGGCGCTGGCCGAATCCTCGATCAGCGATGCGATGAACGATTTGTCGATCTTCAGTTCGTCGGCCGGAATGTTCTTGAAGTACGCCAGACAGGAATAGCCGGTGCCAAAATCATCGATCGAGATCTTGACGCCCATCTCGCGAATTTGCGACAGGATGCGGAAGCTCTGCTTGGGGTCGCCGATCAGCGAGCGTTCGGTGATTTCCAGGACCAATCCGACCTGTGGCCGCCCCCACAGACTGAGCGCGTTTTCGATCAAATCCGGCAAGTCGTATTGCACCACCATTTCGGCCGGCACGTTGACTGCCACCGACAGCGTTTCCCACGGGTGCACCCACTCGCTGGCGTGTCGCAGCGCGGTATTGATCGCCCACGCGGTGAGCTTCTTGATCTGCCCGGTCTTCTCGGCCACCGGTATGAACACGTCCGGAGAAACGTTGCCGCGTGTGCTGCTCCGCCAACGCATCAGGGCCTCCGCTCCGACCGGTCGCAAGTCATGCATGGAAACCTTGGGCTGATAGTGCATGGCGAGTTCGCCCAATGCGTTGGCGCTGTCCAACTCGATCTCGATGTCCCATAAATCCGACAGTGCGTCATCGACGCCGTCGGTCGGAAACATGTACTTCTGCCCGGTGGCGCGGGCGGTGGCCAGGCTGCGCTCGGCGCGTCTCAGCAGGTGATCACTTTGGCTGGCATGCTGCGGGCACAACGCTATCCCCACGCTGACGCTGATCTTTACCTTCGCATTGCCGTGCTCGAAGGGAGTGTCGAGAAGGCGCTGCAGTTTGTGCACAGCAAGCTCAGCGTGACCGCCATTCATCAAACCGGTCAAGACGAGTCCGAAGCGGTTGTCACCAATGCGCCCGACGGCGTCATGCGAGCGGGCCACCTTGCGCAGTTGCTGGGCCAGATGCTGCAGCAGGCGATCACCAAAGGCGAAACCGTGCGCGTTGTTGATCATCGCGAACGAATCGACGTCGATTACCAGCAGACCGAGATTGACCTTGCGCTCGTTGACCAGCAGCACATGCCGCTGCAGGCTCAACAGAAAGCTCCGCCGATTGGCCAGGCGGGTGAGTTCGTCTTCAATGACGGTCATGGCTGCGGATCAATCCAGGAAGAGTTCTCGTGGATTGATTCCGAAGGCGCCGGCTGACAAACCGTGTTTGACGTTGAGCGGCTCGCCTTTTTCGTCCAACAGCAGCACTTCCAGATCGACCGTGTGAAACTGCGCCAGCGGCACTTTATCGGCGCCCAGCAACAGCATTACCTTCGGTCGCAAGCGTTTCAGAGAGTGCACCTCGGTGATGACGCCGACCCGGCCATCGCTTAGCTCGACCAGCGATCCGGTCGGATAAATTCCGCAGGTCTGGATGAACTGCTCGACCAATTCGGGCTGGTACAGGCTGCCGCGTTTCGCATACAGCTCCGCGACCGCTTGATGCGGTGCGCGACTCTGGCAGTGGGGTCGCTCGCACGTCATGGCGTCGAAGCT
>JANNWF010000117.1:0-34432 GCA_031408455.1 Pseudoxanthomonas sp.
CACCTTCAACCCGCGCGGTTGTTTGCAGCGGCTGTAGGGGTGGCAATGACTAGCGCCGAACGGCCGATGGTGTCGGTCATCATTCCCAGCTACAACACCGGCCAGACCGTGGAGCGGGCCATTGCCTCGGTAGTAGTCGCGGCGGCCCGGCTATCGTTTGAGGTCGTCGTGGTCGACGATGGCTCCCAAGACGACAGCCTCACAGTGCTGCGGCAACTGGCGGCACGCTGGCCGCAGGTGAAGCTCTTCACTCACCCCGGTGGCGGCAACCGCGGCATAGCGGCGACGCGTAACTTGGCAATGGCCAACGCCTGCGGAACCTACCTCGCATTCTTGGATGCCGACGACGAACTGCTGCCGAATCGTTTTGACGTGTGCATCGATATGCTCAATGCCGATCCAGCGATTGATGCGGTGGTTGAACCCTACGAATTGGTACACGTGAGTGGCGCGCGCTCAGCTGCCATGCGCGATGGCGATACGGCAGCGGCGGTTGAGGACATCGATCCGGTGGAAAGATTCCGCGCGGCGCTGATGCGACAACAGATGCCGCACACCACCTCGATCACCATTCGCAGCTCGGCCATGCAAGCGGTAGGCGGCTTTCCCACTCACATCTTTTTCAATCTAGAAAAACCGGTGTGGTTGAAGTTGTACTCACGTTGCGCGATTCGCTCAGGTGCCAAGGTGCCAGTCGCGCGCTATTACTTGCACGACTCATCGGCCTGCGCGCGCAACGAACATAAAGCGAGTTTCCGCTTTGAAGAATTGGCGGCGCTTATCGATGTCAGCCGCTGGATGCGGCGAAATGCCAGTCGCAGTGATTTTCGGCAATGGATACGCACCCGTATTCGCGGCAAATATCTGCACTACTGCGGCTACGTGCACGAACTCGAACACGGCCTATTGCAAGACTGTTTTGGCGCGGCGCTGCGGGTCGCTGTTACCTACCCTGGGTTGATGCTTGACCCGACCTTCGTGAAGGCAACGGCGCGCATGCTTGCGATCGCCAGCGTGTCCCGCACGCGACGTGCGGTGAAAGCGCGTTAGCCGCTCGACGCGAATACCGAGTGACTGCGTTTTAAGTAACTTCAATGGCAAGTCAAAGATACCTTTGCATTTGATCAAGTATTTCTATGAAGCGTTGGGACAGATATGACTGATTCGGCTGGGCCGCGCCAATGGGATCGAACCGAGTCGATTATTCGCGCGCTTCCCGGTTCCATCAGAATGTGGCTGCAGTACCAGCGGCTTGCTCCCAAACGAGCCACGGGCGGAGTGATAGGAGGGAGTTTTGTATTTCGCGCGATCCGCAAATACGCTCGCGATCTAACCCCGTTGGTCACCGTTTCTGCGCAAAATACCCGCTTTGATCTGGTCATCGATCCCGCTGATTTTGAGGTGTACAACCACACCCTGCGGGTTTGGTTGAATGGCAGTGCGGAGGAGGCATTAATTCGAGCGCTGATGCGTCCCGGCTACGTTTACTTTGATGTTGGAGCCAACTACGGCCTATATGCGCTCACGGCGGCGGTCATCGGTGGCGCAAGTTCGCAAGTATTCGCCTTTGAACCGCAACCGCGGCTGGCGTCAGCCATTCGTGCCAGTATTTCTGCAAACTCGCTCAGCAACGTGTCCATCATTGCCGCAGCGATTGGGGCCAGTGAGGACTTGCGCGATTTTTATGTTCCGCAAACCGGCTCCGGCATAGGCTCGGTAATGCGTGAGCACGCCTCATCCCACTCAGGTGTGCTGGCACTGCAAGTGCCGGGCATTACTTTGGACGGCTTCGTTGAGCGCGAAAAAATTAGTCAAGTAGACCTGATAAAGATCGATATTGAGGGGGCAGAATACGATGCCATCATGGGTTCGATGAGGGTACTGCGGGATTATCAGCCGTACTTGGGGTTCGAACTGAACTCCGCGGCGCTGCTGCGAGCAGGGAAGTCAGTGAGCGACATCGCCAACCTGTTGCGCACGGTTGGGTATTCGGAGTTCTTTGAAATCGCTTCATTGATGTCCGCAGACGCAACCGCAGAGGTGATTTCCGAGAGCCGTATCTGCAACATTCTGGCCGTGCCGGACTACCGAATGAGCACCTTTTCAAGCGCCTTTGATGCTCAGGCGTGCAAGCGAGCGAGGGTTGACCTCAATGCGTGATTGCCCGCCAGCGGCATCCTTGATGTCAATGACCTGATGTCAATGAGCGATAACGTGGCCACTCAAGCAGCCGCAGCGGCACCGCTGGTCAGCGTGATCGTTCCCTTGTTCAACGCCAGCAGCACCATCCTGGCCACCTTGGACTCGGTGCTGGCCACCGGCTGGCCAAGCCTTGAAGTGCTAGTGGTTGACGATGCGTCCAGCGACGATGGCGCTGAGCGAGTGCGGCTTTACGCCGCCGCGCAATCGGCAATGCAGGTGCGCTTGATTCGACACGCCGATGGCGGCAATCACGGACCTGCGGCGTCCAGAAACTTAGGCATCGCTGAGAGCACCGGCGAGTTCATCTGTTTCCTCGACGCCGACGACCAATTCCTCCCGCATCGTTTGCACGAAGCGGTGGCGACGCTGCTCGCTTCGCCTCAGATCGAAGCCGTGTATGGGACCTATCAGTATCACTTTCCTGCGGGCGTGGAGAGCTGCCGCGACGTCGCACCCGAGCACTTGGGCGACAACCGCTTTCCGCTGGCTGACCCGAGCATTCCGCCGCTGTATGTGCTGTTGGCCGGTAAGGCTGGCGAGCACACCAGCACGGTTACCCTGCGGCGCCGCTGCGCCGTCGAGCTGGGTGGCTTTCCGGCACTGCAATACGGTGAAGACAACGCGTTCTGGATACGCCTGTTCGCCACTCGATCCGTACGTCGATTGCCCGGCAAGCCGGTGTCGCTTTACCTCATCCATGGCGACTCTTGGTGCTCGCAAGCCGGAGCCAGTGATCGCTTCGCCTTCGGTCCTGCATTGGCGCGTATCGATGCACTGCGCTGGCTCAGCGGGCGGCCACTGGCCGACGGCTTTCGCGCGCGTATTCGCGCTGACTTGGTCGCCAAACTCATCAACCGCTACCACGATACCGTGGGCCGTGGCCGCAGCAGCCAGCACTACATGCGGCGGCTGATGCTTGATGCCATCAGCGTGGCACCGCAGGCCCTGCTCAACCATCGCTTCATCGCGGTGCTGATGCGTTTGCTGCTCAACCTGCACCCACGGATCGAGGCGCGCCATTCCTAACGCGATGGCCTCTGCACCGACCAAAAGCGCCGTTCATCCCAGCGGCGGCATCGAGGATCCCGCGCAAACCGCAACTGTGAGGCTGGCAGTTGAGCAGGCTTGGGCGCGCGCGCTGCCGCACGTCACTGTCGGCCCGGCGACACAATTCTTTGACGCGGGCGGCGATTCCTTGGCGGCAGTTTCGATGCTCGATGAGTTGAGCCAGCAACTCGGCCGCGAGATCGGCTTGGCTGCCATCTTTGAGCGGCCGGTGTTTGCGGACTTCTGCGCCGCGCTGACCGCACCCGCAGCGGCAGAAAGGCAAGACTCTTTGTTCTTTACTGTGCAGCAGGTCTCGGGTAGCCATGCACTGTTTTCGTTTGGACACGCCTGGAGGCTAGAGGAAGCGCGCTCGGTGTATTCGTTTGCTGGCATCTATGAGCGCATCCATGAAGATGATCGCGTCCTGACAGACGACGAGCTCGCCGCAATCGTTGCCAGCGTGGCCACCGAGATCACCCGTCTGCAGCCGCAAGGGCCGATTCACTTGAGTGGCTTTTGTCATGGCGGTTGGTTGGCGCTTGGGCTGGCGCATTGGTTGACCGACCACGGCAGGCAGGTGGGCTATCTCGGTCTCATCGAAACGCTGCCGCGAATCGAGTGGACACAGCAGCGACACCCGCTGCAGCGCGTGCTGACCGGGCTGCGGCAAGGCGCGCAGGCAGCGTTGATGGCGATTCTTAAACCGGGGTTTCGTCTACTCGCCGATCACCGCCTTGGTCGTTTGTCCACCATCGCTCAGCGCGTGACCAAGGGGGCGGATCGAGTCAGTAGCATCGACTGCTATCGCCGCTTTGAGCGGCGGCTGTATGAGCGTCCGCTGTTTGCGCAGCGCAATGACTTTCGATTGCAGATATTTGTGCGCTGCAGTCAATTGGCGGAGCCGGGCTGGCGGCAACGGCTGGATGCTTGGAAACTGCGCCTCGCCAATGCCTGCGATGTCGAAGAAGTAGAGCAAGCCGATCACTTGGCCATGCGCATGCTTGGTAACGATCCCGCTCTGGTTCGGCGAATGAGCGCGGGAATCGCGCGGGCTGAGGCAAGGATCGGCGTGCTATCGCCCAAAGACCGCATTCGCGCCGAAGGCAGCGCGCAGGTGTCGCCACCCCGCGGCGGTCGCTCGGAACTGGTCGAGCGGATGGCGACGAATCCTCAGCTTAGCTTCCTGGACATTGCCAGCGGATGCCGTATGGATTTGCATCAGTTGCTGGCAAGCGCGAGGCTGCCATCGACTGGGCTGAAATCGGCAGAGCAGCGAACACTGGCCTTCGTCTATTGCGACGGCAGCGTGAGCGCTTTGGCCGCCTTGCTGGCGTTGTGGGACCGTGGTCACGTCACCGCTTTGTTCAATGCGGCGCTTGCCGATGCAAAAAAACACAGCCTCGAAAAGACCTATCGACCCGGGCTGATTTTTGATCGCAGTCGCCTCGCCATAAACAGTTTTGAGGTGCCTGTCGCGGGCGATGGAACTGGCTATTTCGCCTGCACGAACAATCAATTTGAGTCGCCAGCGTTACACCCGGATTTGCGAGTCTTGCTGTCGACCTCAGGGACCACAGGCGATCCAAAACTGGTCAAGCTGACCGCCCGCAATTTGATCGCCAATGCCACTGCAATTACGGAGTATTTGCCGATCAATGCTGCCGACGTCTGCCCCTTGAATTTGCCGCTTGAGTATTCCTATGGCTTGTCGGTACTAAATGCCAATGGCTTGCGCGGCGGCACTATCGTTTGCGGCACGCGCGGGGTGGCCGATCCGGGTTTTTGGAACGATTTCAGATCTGCGCAGATGACCAGTCTGGCCGGTACGCCCGACGTCTATCGCATGTTGATCGATCTCGGTTTCTTAAAGTGGCAGCTGCCGTCGCTGCGTTACTTCACCCAAGCAGGCGGCGCTTTGGACCCGGCGACCGTCACTCGATTAGCCGCGCGTGCCGCCGAGGTCGGGCAACAGTTTTTCGTCATGTATGGGCAGACCGAGGCCACCGCGCGGATGGCCTACCTGCCGCCTGCGCAGCTGCTCAACCACCCGGGCAGCATTGGCCAAGCCATTCCCGGCGGCGCGTTTGAAATCGACGCGGACACCGGTGAGTTGCTGTACCGCGGCGACAATATATTTGCGGGCTATGCCGAGCAGCGCGCTGACTTGGCGAGCATCGAATCGTTCCCCGTACTGCGCACCGGCGATCTCGCGCGACAGGACAGCTCGGGATTGTTTTACCTCATCGGCCGGGTCAAGCGCATCGTCAAGCTGTTCGGACATCGGGTCAATCTGGACGAGATCGAGCGCCTGCTCGGATCCGCTATTCCAAGCGTTCGCTTTCTTTGCGTTGGGCTGCCGCTTGAGCGGATCGGAATCGCACATTCTGGCAAGCCCATTGCAGCCGCCGAGCTCAACGCCGTGCTGGCTGCGCACCTGCCAATCCGGGCAGGACAATTCGTTGCGGTCGCGGTCGACGAGGTTCCGTTGTCGACCACCGGCAAGCCTGATTACCAAGCGGTTAGAGAGTTATTGCTGGCGGCTCCACAATGAGAATTTTAGCGCGCACCTGCGCTCATTGGCTTGGTAAGTCCTTGCCGCAGCCGCGAATCCGGCAACCCGTTTGTGCGCGGTCGAAGACCCAGCAGTGGCACGCATGAGCGAGGCTGGCTTGGTGTCGACCATCATTCCAGTCTTCAATCGCGCGGCGATGTTGGAGGAGGCGGTGGCGTCGGTGCTGGCGCAGACCTATCGGCCCATCGAAGTGCTCATCGTCGACGATGGCTCGACCGACACTACGGTCGCGGTGGCCGCACAGCTGGCATCGAGTCATCCCTCATCGATTCGCGTGCTGACGCAAATAAACGCCGGTCCGGGAGCGGCACGCAATCAAGGACTGCGAGAGGCGCGCGGTGAGTTCGTCCAGTATCTGGATTCAGACGATTTGCTGCTGCCAACTAAATTTGAATTGCAGGTGGCCGCATTGCGCGCCAATCCAGACACGGGCCTGTGTTATGGCAAGACACGGCGGCGCGATGTGGCAAGTGGAACCGAGCAGATCTGGGCGCGCACTGGCGAGCACATTGCCGGCATGTTTCCTGATTTTCTGAACAAGCGAGGCTGGGATACCAATGCACCGCTTTGGCGGCGCTCGGCCTGCGATCAGGTTGGGCCTTGGCTGAGCCTGCGCTGCATGGAAGATTGGGAGCACGACTTGCGCGCCGGTATGCTCGGCGTTGTGCCGGTGAGGGTGGATGCCGAAGTCGCCATCATTCGCGATCACGCCGGTGTGCGGGCCAGCGGTGCCGATACCGGCTTTAGCGTTGCCATCCTGGCTGACTTTCTGCGCGCACATGAGCACGTGTGGGCGCGCATGCAGGCGCAAGGATTGCTGGACTGGATCTACCTGCGAGAGTTCTCCCGCAAGCTATTTTGGATTGCGCGCATGTGCGGCGCGGCTGGGATGGTGAGTGAAGCAACGCGAGCCCTCGCCATCGCCGAGGCGATGACGCGAGTCGGCGAAAAACCAGTGCAAATTCAGCTCTATCGGCGGTTGGTGGCGGCCGTTGGCTGGGCGCGGGCAAGCAAACTAATTGAGTGGCTAAGTGAGTCGCAACGGTGGTTGCGTGGTGTTGTTCGTACCGGCAACAGCAAGCCCGTCCCGCTCGCGAGCGGCGGCAGATGAGCGTGCATGGTCGGCCCGACTTCATCGTGATCGGCGCGCAAAAGGCCGGCACCAGTTGGCTGGATCAAGTGCTTCGGGACTATCCCGATATCTGGTTGCCGCCGGTGAAGGAACTGCACTATTTCGATCATTGCCAATCTGATTTCCCGGCGACCGCTTGGGCGCGATTGCGAACGCAAGTGGCGGGCGGCAGACACTGGCGACGTGAACTTGCCAATCGAATCAAGGCGGGGCTGCGCTATCCAAACGTCGCCAATAGCCTGTGGGCATGGCGCTATTTTTTCGCTCGCCGCGATGATCGTTGGTACCGTGCTTTGTTCGATCAAGCCGGCGCGCGGACGAGTGGTGAGATCACTCCCGAGTACTCACTGCTGGATGAGGCCGCTGTCGCCGATCTGGCCACTCGCTTTGCTGCGACCAAAGCATTCCTGCTCATCCGTGAGCCCATCGCGCGCACGTGGTCGCACGTGAAGATGGATTTGCGAAAGGCGGCTGGTGCGGATGCGCGGATACGCATCCAAGACGATTTGGCCGCCTTCTTCAAATCCTCCCACGTGCTTGAACGCGCCGACTACCCGACCATCATTGAGCGTTGGCAACGCCACTTCGGCGCGCGCTTTTTTTGGGCTTACACCGAAGACGTGCAACGCGACCCACAGCAATTCATCAACACGTTTCGCGCTTTCATTGGACTCCCCAATGCCGAGGTGTCGGTTCCGGCGACACTTTTTGAGCGCATTGGCGTGGGCGAGGGCGAGGCGGCACCTTCGCTGCTCGTGCAGCAATTGCAGCGCCACTTTAGGCCGATGGTGGCGGCGATGCAGGATCGCTTTGGTCGTATACCACCGGAATGGCAAGCGGCGCTGCGCGACGAGGCAGCAACGCCTTGAGCGCAGCAGTAAGCGAGCACGTATCGCTGGCCACAACCGGTGGAGAGCACGCCGCCGCCAAGCGCATCGTGGCGGCGGTCATTTCTGCGGATGTCTTGCAGCGCTATGGCAGCGGCAATTGGAAGGACTTCCATGGCGTCAACGACCTGTTGACGGCCTTGGGAGTGGAGGTGCGGGTAGTGCCGCACGTCAATGGCGCGGCCGCCAGCGTGCTCGCCGCCTGCGCAGCAGGCGCGACCGACGTGCTAATGCACTACAGCATCTGGCCCGATCTGCTGCAAAGCGTGCGCGAGAAATACCCGCAAGTACGCATTCACACTCGCATGCATAACCCTGAGCCATTGCAGTATTTGCAGCGCAATCCGGTTGGCTGGCTGCCTACCCACAGCAATGCGCGACGCTGCTATGGCGCGGCGCGCATGTATGCCAACGATTGGCGAAGCCGACGATTGAGCGACAGCTTGTTGTGGATCAGTGATTGGGACCAGGCGCGCTACCAGCCCTTGCTGCTAGGCGCAGCAAAAGGATGGTTAGTCCCTTACCACTGCCCGTGGCCGGCGAAGCGGCCCCGGTCTGCGGCTGTGGCTTGGGATCAGCGGCGTGCCGTGATTGCCTGCTTGCCGGGTGGCCGTGACCGTATTGGCCTGGCGCAGATTGAAGGCTTGCGCACGCTGGCGGCGCAATTGGCTGGCATCGAGGGCTTTGAGCACTGGCAGCTGGAGCTATCCACCGGCACCATGCGTCGCCACGAAGCACGACCACTGGGCTCACCGTTTGTGGATGCGGGCGACGTCGCCGAGCCTTGGGACTATCTGTTGGGAGTCAAAGCAGTCGCGCTGCTGTCCGGGCTTGGCTATGGCTGCAAAACGACTCTGATCGATGCGCTGGCTGCCGGTTGCCATGTGCTGGTGGCCGCTGAACTGGCGCAACGCTTGCCGGCCGCCGTGCGCAGCCAGTGCATTGTGGTCGGCGGCAAATCTGCGCGGCCCATTCAGGACATCTTTTCCGCGTTACAACAGCCGCCGGCGGTGCATGACGTGCATGCTTTGCGTAGCGAACAGGCCAAGGCAGGATTGCGCAATGCACTCCAACTCTGACCTGACCACGCCGCCACTGATCTCGGTGGTGATGGGCGTTTACAACGGCGCTGATGTACTCGAAGCAGGGGTGCGTTGCATTCTCGAGCAGACGTGGCAGGACTTCGAACTGATTGTGGTTGACGACGGCAGTCGCGATGAATCGCCCGCCATCCTCGCCCGCTTGGCGATGAGCGACCCGCGTGTGCGCGTCGTCCGCCAAGACAATGCTGGCCTGACTCGGGCCTTGATTGCCGGCTGTGCGCTGGCGAGGGGGCGTTACATCGCGCGTCAGGACGCCGATGACTGGTCGCATCCCGAGCGATTGGAGATCCAGCTGCGACTGTTGGAAGCGGACCCGCAGATCGGATTTGTGTCGTGCGCTACCGCTTTCGTTGGGCCACGCGGCGAGCAGCTGTCGACTATCCACCACCACAGCGATACCGCTACCGCGACCGACCAGCTATTGAATCATCGCAAAGGTCCAGGTGCTCACGGCTCGGTGTTGATGCGGCGCTCAGCGTATGAGCAAGTCGGTGGCTATCGCGCGCAATTTTATTTCGCGCAGGATTCGGACCTGTGGTTGCGCTTGGCCGAGCAGGTGCAGTTCGCCTCAGCCACGCAAGTGCTCTATCACGCACGGCGCGATCTGGGTGGCATTTCATCCACGCGACGGGCCGAACAATCCGCCTTCGCAGGCTTGCTGCATGCCGCCCGTGCGGCGCGCGTGGCGGGGCAAAGCGAGCAGGGCTTGTTGGACGAAGCGGCGGCCCTTTGCGAGCGCATCCGGGCGGGGACTGGCAGCGCGGCCGGCACGGCGGCATCCAACTCAGTCGCCATGGCATATCTCATCGGCTCGCAGTTGGTCATGCAAGAAGATCCGCGCGGCCGCTGGTACTTGCGGTCGGTGCTGAAACATCGGCCTTGGCATTGGAAGGCATGGGTGCGGTTGCTGCAAAGTCTGTCGCAGAGCCTGCGTTCTGCCATTCGGACTGGCGGTCGTGCTTAGTCAGCCGTTTGCCACTCGCTTGCGTATTCTGACCGCCGCCGATTTTGTCGCCGATCCGAGCTCGGGGGCTGCCGGCACGGTGCACTACACCAATGCCGCACTGCGCACCTTGGGTCACCAAGTTGACGAAATCTGGACCGAAGATCTGCTGTCGCGGCGCATTGCACACGGTAATTTGCATTCGCTAATCGAACAGCCGTGGGCGTTGAAAGCGGCGGTACAGGCACGTTGTCTCAAGCAGCAATACGACGTGGTCCAGATTAGCCAGCCGGCAGCGTTTGCAGCGGCGACTTGGCTTCGCCGTCGTGGGTTTGCCGGCTTGATCGTCAACCGCAGTCACGGGGTTGAATTGCGCGCCCACCAAGTGATTGGCGAGTGGCACCGCCGGCTGCGGATTCCGGTCTCCCGCGCCCCGCACTTCACCCGCCTGTTGCACCGCTTGTTGGCGCGGCAGTGGCAGCAGGTGCGCGGACATTGCGATGGAGTGGTGGTTGGCTGTGAGCTGGATCGGGAATTTCTGCAGAACGCAGGATTTGCGGCAGACCGTTTGCGCACGATTGCGCATGGCGTCGAGCCAGGAATGTTGTCAGCGGACCAAATGCCGCGCTCGCCGCATGCGGGCGCGCGGATTCTGCATGTCGGCCAAGACGCCTTTTTCAAAGGTGCCACCTTGCTGCCCGGCATCGTCAACCAAGTGCTTGCTGCAAACCGACTGGCGACGTTTACCTGGGTCTGCGCTGGGGTCTCGCACGCGCGGATTCTGGCGGCCATGCACAGTGAAGTTCGGGATCGGGTGACCCTGTTGGATGCGATGCCCATTCAGCGCTTGCGCGAGGTTTACGACGGCCACGATGTGTTTGTCTTCCCGAGTTTGTTTGAAGGATTCGGCAAGGCAGCGGTAGAGGCCATGGCGCGTGGTCTTTGCGTGGTCGCATCCGATGAGGGAGGCATGCACGACGTCATTCGCAACGGCGAAACCGGTTGGCTTTGCGCCGTTGGCGACGTCGACGGTTTTGCCTCGCGCCTGCTCGCCTGCCTAAACCAGCCGCTGCAATCCGCGGCGATTGCTCAGCGCGCGGCACAGGCCGCACGCGCGTACTCGTGGGATGCGTGTGCGGCCGCGATGGTTGGCTTCTATCAGGACCTCGCCGCCACCACGGGCCGCCAGCTGGTCCGCGAATGAATCATCCCATCGTCATCAATCTAGGCGTGGGTCGCTCCGGGACTACCTTTCTGCACAACGCGTTGCGCGTTGCGTATGCGGGCCGCGTCCACGTGCTGCATGAAGACCTGCACGGACGTGTCGCCGGCATCCGTCGATATTTTCGCGGCTACGAGCCGGCGCGTATTCAAGCAGCGCTGGCCGATACGAACATCGCTGCTTGGACCACCCATCTGCGTGAATTGGCCACTTCCCAACCCGTCATCGTGACCGGATCGACCAGCAGTCATTTGGCACCTGCGCTGCACGCGCTACTGGGTGAACAAATGCGGACCTTTCATCTGCATCGGCATCCGTTGAATGTGTGTGCGGCTGCGTTCGTCGGCGCATGGGGAACCGATTGGTTGCAGATAAAGAGTCATGCGCTAGACCCAACGCTTTGGATACTCACGCCGGCCGATCCGCATGTGCGCTTTCCCCAGCTGACGAGTATTTGGCCGCAGTTAGGCGCATTTGGGCGCATGGCCTACAACTGGCTGGAACGCACCGCCGCCGCCTGCGAGTTTGAGAGTCGGTTTGCCGGCTCGAACCAGCACGTTTCGCTGCACGCGCAGCACGACGTGTTCAACTCCGACACCTACTTGCAACGACTTGGCACGCTGCTCGAACGTGAGCCAGACACCGCCATTGTCGACGCTGGTTTGAAGCAGAACGCCGCGTGGCAGCGAGCACTCGAAGAGCGCCCGCTGGGTGACGCGTGGCAGGAATTGCTGCAACTGCCGGAAGTAGTCCAGTTGGCGGCCAGTTTGGGTCATCCCTGTGAGCAAGCGGATTTGCGCCGTGCGGCGTTGCGTTATCAGCTGCCCAGCGGATTCGGCTCGTGGATGCGAAACAAGACCGCGTATTGGCAGTGGCGACGCCGTGCCGCGCGCGTGCTGAGGGCCAACAATTGGTTGCCGCATGCGATCAATCAGCAGGGCGGCGGCGCGCCACGCCCAACCCGACTTGCGCTGGCGGAAGCGGCGCGCTTTGGAATAGGCCGGCTAAAGCGCATGGCCGGCGTTCGCATGACTGACGCTAGCGCGCACTCGAAGGACGTCAAGTGACTGACACCGCAGCACTGCCCATTTCCATGGTGATTCCAACCTATCGGCGCGGGGCAGTGTTGCTTGATACCGTGCAAGCACTGCTGTGGATTGCGCAATCCAACGACGAATTGATCTTGGTCGATCAGACCATTGACTATCCGCAAGCCATCGCCGCTCAGCTGCAGTCTTTGCACGAGGGTGGCAGCATTCGCTGGATTCGCTTGGCCCAACCCAGCATCCCGGCGGCGATGAATGTGGGCCTAGTGAGCGCAGCCAATCCGGTGGTGCTGTTCTTGGATGACGATATCGTCCCCGATCCACAGCTGCTGAACGCCCATCGCGTCGGGCATGCGACTGCCAAACTGGTGGCCGGCATGGTGCTGCAACCCGGCCAAGTGCCGCAACGGTTGGCGAGCGGTGAGCGGTTTCGATTCAACAGCGATGCGCCCGCGGCAATCAAGGAGTTCATGGGCGGCAACTTTTCGATCAAGCGCGACGTGGCCATCTCGATGCGCGGCTTCGATGAGAATTTCGTCGGCGCGGCGTTCCGATTCGAGGCCGAGTTCGCGCACCGGTTTGTGACTGGGCATGGCGACATCCGCTATCTGCCATCGGCGGTCATTCACCATCTGCAACTTGCCAGCGGCGGTACTCGCGCGGTGGGTCACCACTTGACCACATCCAAACCCACGCATTCGGTGGGTGCGTACTACTTCCTGCTCGCCACGCGGCAACCGGGTTGGCGGTGGCAATTCCTGCGGCGCCCGCTGCGCGCGATTAGAACGCGCTATCACCTGCGTCACGTCTGGCGGATTCCGATCACGTTGTTGGCCGAGTGGCGAGGCGTGGTCTTAGCGCGACGCCTGCATCGTCGTGGTGCCGCTTTGATGCCGTTGGCAACGGAGACTAATCGAAGTCTCTCAAACCACAGCGAGGGCAATGCGGTCGCGGACATCACTCACCCCGACATTTCGATAGTCATTCCGACTTTTATGCGCGAGCGCGTGCTGCTGGAGACCCTGCAGGGACTGCTTAGCCTGGTCCCACCCGCCCGCGAGATTTTAGTCATTGACCAGTCACCGACCCATGAAGCGGCGACCACGGCGCGCCTAGACGCGCTGGAAAAATCCCAGCAAATTCGATGGATCCGACTGACCACGCCGTCGATCGTGGCAGCGATGAACTGCGGTTTGCTGACTGCGGTCGGCGAAGTGGTGTTGTTTGTCGATGACGATGTGCTGCCATCCACGGGATTGTTGGCAAGCCACGCAGCGGCACAGCTGCAAGCCTCGTTGGTGGTGGGGCAGGTGCTCCAACCAGGTGAAGTTCCGCTGCCGTTGCGAGATGGTGAAGCGTTCCGCTTCAACAGCACCGAAGACGCTTGGGTCACGGAGTTCATTGGCTGCAACTTTTCGGTCAACCGCGTCCAGGCCATTCAACTAGGTGGCTTTGATGAGAATTTTGTCGGCGCGGCGTATCGCTATGAAGCAGAGTTCAGCCACCGATACACACAGAAACACGGGCCGATCCGATTTGCACCGCAGGCCACGTTGCGACATCTGCGCGCCGGCGACGGCGGCACTCGCGCGTTCGGTGACCACTTGCGCACTCTTTCAGCTCGGCACAGCGTTGGGGCGTTCTATTGCCTGTTGATGACCCGACCCAATGGTTGGCGACGCCAAATCTTTTGGCGTCCGTTGCGAGCGGTGCGCACTCGATTCCACTTGCGCCGGCCGTGGTGGATTCCGCTCGCTTGGGTGGCGGAATGGCGCGGTCTCTGGCTGGCATTGCGCTTGGCTCGGACCGGCCCGCGTTTTCTGCAAACCGGCGAGTCCTCCTCCGCAGGCGGTCAATGAGCAACCTTCAAGAAATGCATGGCAAGAGAGAGTGTTTGCCTCGATTGCTGCGAGTGGCAATGGTCACTACGCATCCCATCCAGTACCAAACACCGTGGTTGCAACTACTGTCCGCGCGCGCCGATGTGGACCTGCACGTCTTCTTCGCCATGCTGCCAACGCCTGAGCAACAAGGGTCGGAGTTCGGAGTAGCGTTCGCGTGGGACTTGCCGCTGTTGGAAGGCTTGAACTACACGCTCATGAGCAATCAATCGCCCAGTCCTAGCGTCACCACCTTTCGCGGCTGCGACACGCCTGACGTCTACCAACGGCTGCGCGAGGGGAGCTATGACGCCGTGATTGTCAACGGTTGGGGCAGCAAGACCGCGCTGCAAGCCTTGCTCGCGTGCCGCCGCTTGCGCCTGCCTTGCATCGTGCGTGGCGAAGCCAACGGTCTGCGCGCGCGCGGCTTAGCCAAGCGCTTGGCGCACCGGCTGTTGCTGAGTCAGTACGCGGCGTATCTGTCTATCGGCCAACAGAATCGCCGCTACTACCTGCAAAGCGGGTGCGATGAGCGGAAGATTTTCGACACGCCGTACTGCGTCGACAATCAGCGCTTTGCCAGCCAAGCGCACAAGGTGCTGCAAACACAGGATCGCAGCGCACTTCGGCGCGCCTTTGGTCTTTGCCCGGACTCCACCACCTTTCTTTTCTCCGGCAAGCTGATCGCCAAGAAACGTCCGTTGGACGTGATTGCGGCGCTCGCTCGGGTGGCGGCCAAGGCTGGCCGGGTGCAATTGTTGATCGTCGGCGACGGCCCGCTGCGTGATGACCTGAAGGCCGCCGCCGTTGGCCTGCCGGTAGTATTTGCGGGATTCCTAAATCAGGGCGACATTGCCCGCGCCTACGCCGCCAGCGACTGCTTGGTATTGCCCTCTGATGCTGGCGAAACCTGGGGTTTGGTGGTCAACGAGGCCATGGCCAGCGGCCTGCCGGCCATCGTCAGTGATCAAGTCGGTTGCGCCAACGATCTCGTGCGGGCCGGTGAGACCGGCCAAGTATTTCCCTGCAGCGACGTGGAAAAACTTGCAGAATGGATGCAAATCAGCGCCGGCCAACCGACTTTGCTGGCCCATTGGGGCGAGCGCGCAGAGCGACATGTGGCGACGCATTACTGCTTTGAGCGTGTGGTCGATGGGGTGGTTGCTGCCTTGGCCAAGGTGGTCAGCGCGAGCCCTGCTAGACCGCCGCGAGTAGCGCCATGAAAATGTACCAACGGCGGCCGCTGCGCACGGTTCGATCCAAGCTTTCCCGAATCCGCGTTACCGTGGCGCAGCTCACACCCGCCAACGAGGTCCCTTCGCCGTGTATTTAATTCTCTTTGCGGTGTTGATTGCGTCCTTCACCTGCATCGCCTTCATCAACTGGCGAGCCGGTCTCTTGCTCATCATTGCCTTGGCCGCCATGCAGGATCCGCTGCGCAAGTTGGTACCCGGCACTCCCGGTTATCTGGCCTTAGCGACCGCGCCGGTGTTTTTGGCAGCGGCGCTCGGGTCAATGATTAAGACCCGCGGTTGGTGGATGGACTTTGCCCGCCATTTCCCGCGCATATCGATGCCGTTGTCACTTTTTGCCATTCTCTGCCTGCCTTCGGCAATGATTTCTGCAACTTATGGCGAAGGCTCATGGATGCTGACAGTGTTGGGTGCGCTGTCGTATTCCATCATTTTTCTGGCGGTAATTGTCGGTTTCCATTTCGCCCGCCGCGGACTCGATGTGCGGGCACTGATTTCTGCTTATTGCATCATTCACGGCGCGATTCTCACCGGCGCTTATCTTGAGTATGCGGGCGTATTCAGTGATTGGCTTATTCTCAGCGACAAAGCGCTCGGGTTTAAATGGATTCGACATCAGCACGGGTATGCGGTGACGTTCATCTCCGGCTTTTATCGCAGCGGTGACGTGATGGGCTGGCACGCGGCGGCGGTCGCCTGCTTGTCGATGACCTTGGCCATCTCAACCTCCGAGCGTAAGCGTTGGCTGTGGATCGCGCTTAGTTTCATGGCGGTCGGTGCGCTCTTGTTGTGCGGCCGGCGCAAGATGGTGTTCATGTTGCCGGTGTTTCTGTTGGTGTTTGGATGGATGCATTGGCAGGTCCGTAAGCCGGGCAAAATGATGTCGCTGGCGCTGCTGCTCGGCATTCCGGTGGTGGCTTTAGTGCTGATGTCGGATCGGCTTGCCGAAGACGTTACTGCCATCCGTTATTACAAAGAGACCGCGGGGCAGTCGCTCGACACCTTGAATAGTCAAGGGATTGTGACCGCTATCGAAACGGTCAAGCAAAATGGCATCCTCGGTACCGGGCTTGGCACAGCCACGCCGGGTTCGCACCACTTGAAGGTCGAGCGCCCTCGCAATTGGGAGGAAAGTGGCAGCAGTCGCGTCCTCGCTGAACTCGGTGTTCCCGGTACCTTCGGCCTGCTGTTGGTCATGTATGGAATCGTCACTTCGTGCTGGCGGGTCGCTCGCCGTGCACTGTTTGAGCGCAGTCAACTTGCGCCTTACGCGACCGGGCTGCTTGCATTTTTTGTGGCCAACGTCGCTTCACTGACGGTTTCCGGGCAGATTCTTGCGGATCCCTTTATCGCCTCCTTGCTTGGCATCATGGTTGGCTTGGTGCTGGGCATGGGCAGGCTGCCAAGCGACATGCTGACCACGCGCTTTGCGCGTGCAAGGGAAATTTCCCATCAGGATTCCCGATTGCTCGGCTCAGCGAGTCAAGGATGACTGCCAGCTTACGGATCGGGCTCGTCGATACCTCCAACCCAGATCAGCCCGGCAGCATGCGCGAGTACGCGGATACACTCGAACACGCACTCGGTGCACACGCCAGCGAGATTGCTATCGAGCGCCACCAGCTGTTTACGACCACATCCCGAACTCGCTGGTCGCGGCGATTGCAAACACTGGGATTGTTGCGGCGCTCATGGGGCCTGCGCGCGCGCCAAGTCGATGTGTGGCATCACTTGGACGGCAGCCGAGCGTACCTCGGACTTGCCTTGGGCCGTGTGCCGCAGGTAGTGACCGCACATGACGTCATTCCTTACTTGCAGGCGCAGGGACAGTTTCCACAGGCACCGGCCGTCGGGCGGGCAGCACGTTGGTTGTGGCTAGCGAATGCGCGGATGACGCGCTCTGCGGCGTTTGTCGCCTGCGACAGCCAAGCAACACAACGCGATCTGCAGCGACACTTCGCTGTTGCCAGCAGTCGCTGCGCGGTGGTGCCGCTACCAGTGCGACATTCGCTGGTGGGCCACCTACAGCAAGCGGACTACTCTCTGCGTGATCGGTTGGCGGTCATCTGCGGACGCGTCCTGCATGTGGGTAGCAATGCGTTCTACAAAAATCGCGAACAGGTACTACGGATTTTTGCCGGACTCAATGTCCAGCTCGGTCGTCAATTGGTGATGGTCGGCCCGCCACCGACGGCTGAACTCATTGCGTTGAGCCAGCAGTTGCAGTTGGGCGAGCGTGTTGTCTGGGTCGACGATTGCGATGATGCCACCGTGGCCCTGCATTACCGCCAGGCCGCCTTGATGCTGTTTCCGTCCTTGTACGAAGGCTACGGTTGGCCGGTATTGGAGGCGATGGCAATGGGCGTGCCGGTGCTTGCTTCGGACAGTGGCTCCTTGCCCGAATTGGTCGGCGATGCCTCGACAACTTGGCCGGCGCACGATCTGCCGGCGTGGATTGCCGCAAGCGAGCGTTTGCTCGGCTCAGAGTCAGCAGCCAATGCGGCAAGCGACGCCGGGTGCCGACGAGCCAGTGAATTCACGGCAAAGCGATTTGCGGTCGAGATGCTGGCTATTTATCGACGTGCGGCACCAGCAAGTGGTCAACCAGGCAGCAGGCGATGAAGCGCGCGCTGATCTTGGGCGTTTCTGGTCAGGATGGCGCTCTGCTCGCGCGGCTGTTACTGGCGAAGGGTTACGCCGTGTTTGGAACTTCGCGCGATGCACAGATGGCATCGTTTGCCAATCTGGATCGGGTCGGAGTTGCTGGCCAAGTCGAACTGTTGTCAGCCGTCACCACTGACTTCCGCAGCGTGTTGCAGGTGCTAAAGCGTGTCGAACCCGATGAGGTCTACTCCTTGGCCGGGCAAAGTTCGGTGGGGTTGTCGTTTGAGCAGCCAGTGGAAACCCTGGAGAGCATTGCTCACGGCACACTCAATCTGTTGGAAGCGTTGCGCTTCTTGGGTTTGCCGGCACGCTTCTACAACGCCGGTTCTGGCGAGTGTTTTGGCGAAATCGAAACCCCGGCCAACGAACACGCCGCGTTCAAGCCGCGCAGCCCTTATGCGGTGGCCAAGGCGAGCGCGCACTGGGCGGTGGCCAACTACCGTGAAGCCTATGGCTTGTATGCCTGCACCGGCATTCTGTTCAATCACGAGTCGCCGCTGCGTCCTGCTCGCTTTGTCACCCGCAAAGTAGTCGCGGCGGCGTGTCGAATCGCTGCCGGCAGTGGCGAACGACTAAAACTGGGGAATCTCGATATCCAGCGGGATTGGGGTTGGGCACCCGAGTATGTCGACGCGATGTGGAGAATGCTGCAGCAGCCTGAGCCGGAGGATCTCGTCGTTGCCACTGGCACCGCTCACTCGTTAAGCCGTTTCGTGGCCGATGTATTCGCGTATGTCGATCTCGACTGGCAAGCGCACGTTGACATTGATGCCAGTCTGCGCCGTCCCTCCGATATTGCATTCAGTGTCGGCGACCCTTCGCGAGCGCGTGCGCGGCTGGGTTGGTCGGCACAGTTTGGATTGCGCGATGTGATACGTGTCATGGTCGACGCGCAGCGGGGTGGCAATTGGCTTATTACATAAGGTACAGGGTTTAGGCGAAAACTAGTGCGAATACTGTTTATGGCTGACGCCCTGCCTAACCCGGATAGCGGTGCCGCGGGAACCGAATACCAGACGATTGCCGCATTGCGTAGTTTGGGGCATCACGTCGACGAGGTGTGGGGAGACGAGCTTTCCCAGCGCGTACGGCATGGCAATCTGCACTATCTTTTGGAACTCCCAATTGTCTATCGCAGCGCCATGCTGGCGCGTCTGCGAGAAACTTCCTACGATGTGGTGCATGTCAATCAACCGCATGGATACCTAGCGGCGAAGCACCTGCGATTGAGCGGCCGAAAGGCGGTCTTTGTACACCGTTCACATGGATTTGAAGGGCGTGTCAATGCCGTATTGCGACCGTGGCAAGCTCGCTACGGCGGCAGTCGACCGCCTTTGCCCAAGCGAGTAGCCACCCGCATCATGGAAAGGCTGCTGGAGATCAACAACCGCAGTATCGCCAAGTACGCAGACGGGCATATCGTCAGTGCCAGCCTTTGCGCAAGCTACATGACTAGCCACTATCACGTCGAAGCCAAACGCATCGCAACCATTGCACAGGCGGCTCCTACGCTATTTAGAGAGCAACCAATAGCCGCTTTCGATACCGAACGACTTAATCGCTTGTTGTATATCGGTCAGTTTGCGTTTATTAAGGCACCTATGATGGTTGCCAAGATATTCGAGAGTGTTTTAGAAAAACGCCCCGAAGTCACCTTGACTTGGGTCTGCGACGCCAAACATCATCAGGACGCAGCATCGTTGCTGAGCCCGCAAGCACGCGAACGAACCCGGTTTATGGACTGGTCGTCGCAACAGAGCTTGATCGACCTGTACGACCGTCACGGTATTTTCTTGTTTCCCTCATTTTTCGAGGGATTCGGCAAGGCATTTCTGGAAGCAATGGTGCGTGGCTTGATCGTGGTTGCCTCCGACGAGGGCGGCGCGCACGACCTGATCGAAAATAACGTCAACGGGTGTGTGGCGGCGGTCGGTGACGTCGCCCAATTCGCGGCGTGCTGTCTGCAAGTGCAATCGAATCCGGCGCGAGCAGGGGAGCTTAGCGCTGCAGCCCGACAGACCGCCTTACAGTATTCGTGGAGTCGCGTTGCCGTTGAGACGGCTAATTTTTATAAGCGTGTCTATAGAATGAAAAACGGAGCGAGTCTAGATGCTTAGAGCGTGGATGCGTAGAGCCTCGATGCTTAGGGTTTCTCCGCTCAAAGGGTATTTGTTGGCGTTCCGAGTACGCAAAGTGATGATAGTCACCGTGGCTAAACAACAGAGTGGTAATTCGCTCGGTTGAGCATTACGCCTATGCGCATCGTCATCAATGCTCTGCCAATCACCAACTACTCCGGACGGCGCGTGTTGCTCGGTCATCTGCGTAATCTGGCCGACCACGCTCCAGGCCAAAATCACTTTGTGGTGCTTCATCACTCCGCCAATCGTCACTTACGCTGCGACCTTGGCGCGCATGTCGAATGGCTGGAGTGCGCCCATGTCGGGTCGCATTGGTTGGGTCGGCTGCTGTGGGAAATGCTGTGCATGCGCGGTGCGCTAAAGCACTTGCGGGCTGACGTGCTGATTTCGACATCCGGCGCAACGGTACCTCGCGCGGGAGTGCCGCAATGGGTGTGGGCACAGAATCCTTGGTGTTTTTTCCCGCAGTTTCACTTTGGCGCGCTTGATCGGTTGAAGGCTGCGATGCAACGCCTCGGTTACCGCTCGGCGCAGCGCCATGCGGCGGCCGTATTTTATTTGTCCGACTTTATGGCCCAGCGTTACCAACGCAATGCGGACTCCGCACCCAAGTATGGGGCGACCACTTACGTCGGCGTCGACGACGCAATGTTTGCTGCCGCGCGCAAGCCATTGGCGTTTGCTGACCGGCAATGTGAGATCGTCACCGTGTCAGTGATGACTCCGCACAAAGCGATCGAGGATGTGGTGGATGCTTTGGCCGTGCTGCACGGGCGAGGCACTGCCGCTCGCTTGGCCTTGGTCGGACCTTGGGCCGACGCCGCCTACCGTTTGCAGATCGAGGCGCGCATCCAAGGCTTGCGGCTGGGCGACTATGTGCAGATTACCGGCGCCGTCAGCGACGATGAGTTGATGCAGCACTACCGCCGCGCGCGCGCGTTTTGCCTGTTGAGCCGATGCGAATCGTTCGGCATTCCGGCAGTTGAAGCGCAGGCGTTTGCCACGCCGAGCGTGGTGGCTGATGCGTGCGCGCCGCCTGAGGTTGCCGGGCCGGGCGGACGCATCGTCGCGGCCGGCGACATTGATGCGGCGGCGGATGCATTGGCGGATCTGCTGACTGATGCGACCAAGTGGCAATCGGCATCGTTAGCTGCGCTGAAAAACGTCGAACGTTTTCGCTGGAATCGCGTCAGTCAGCCCATGCTCGACTGGCTCGACATGACGGCGGCCGCTCGATGAAGCTCGACATTCAAGCTGCCCGGAGCGCGCGCCCATACTCGTCCAAGGAATACTTCGGTCGGGTGCTGTGGGCGCTGGCATCGCCACTGTTTCGATACAGCCCTCGCATCTGCTTCTGCTGGCGACGTTGGCTGTTGCGCCGCTTCGGCGCGACGGTCGGCCTCGGCGTGCACATCTATCCCAGCGCTCGCGTTGTGATCCCTTGGAACTTGCAGATAGACGACGACGCAGCGGTCGGCGAAGACGTGTTGATTTACAACCTAGGGCCGGTTCGCATTGGTGCTCGCGCGACCATCTCGCATCGCGCGCATCTGTGCGCTGGTAGTCATGACTACCGTGACCCTTCCCTGCCGCTGTTGCGGCTGCCGATCACGATTGCGAGCCAAGTGTGGGTATGCACGGATGCTTACGTTGGTCCCGGAGTCAGCGTCGGTGAAGGTGCCGTGGTTGGCGCGGCAGCGGTTTGCGTGCGCGACGTCCCGGCGTGGACGGTGGTGGCAGGCAATCCTGCCGCTTTCGTCAAACATCGCGAGCTTCGCGGCAAGGCAGGCGCGTGATTTCAGTCGTCGTGCTTACCTTGAACGAGGCCACCAACCTGCCGCGGTGTTTGGCTAGCGTGGTGTGGGCGGACGAGGTCTTGGTAGTTGACTCGGGCAGCAGCGACGCGACCTGCGACATTGCCAAGGCGGCGGGTGCGCGCCTACTGGTGCGTGCTTTCGACAGCTTTGCCGGTCAGCGCAACTACGCGATGGAGCACGGCCAATTGCGTAATGCCTGGGTGCTGCATTTGGATGCCGACGAAACAGTCACCGCCGAATTGCGCAACGAACTGCAGCAGCTGGCCGCCAGCAAAACGGCGGACAAGCCGGTTTGGCGGGTGGCTGCGCGCATCATCTTCATGGGCCGCTGGCTGCGCCATGCCGGCATGTATCCCAGCTATCAAGTGCGCTTTGGTCGCGCTGATGCGCTGCGCTTTGTCGACTACGGTCATGGTCAGCGCGAGGTCCAAGGCATCGAGCAAGTGGGCACCTTGCGGCATCCACTCGATCACTACAATTTTTCCAAGGGCGTCAACGATTGGTTGGCGCGCCACCTGCGCTACGCCAAGGCCGAGGCCGAGGAGCTTTTGCGGGCACGGCAGCAGCCGTTGCAACTTGCTGGACTCGTGAGCGGTGACGCTACCGCGCGACGGCGCGCGCTAAAGCGCCTGTCCTACCGTGCCCCTTGCCGTGGTCTGCTGGCCTTTGTCTATGCCTACTTCCTGCGCGGTGGAGTGCTCGATGGCAATGCCGGTTTTACCTATTGCCGAATGTTCGCGATGTATCACAGCTTCATTGGCTTGAACGCCGCTGAACTCGCGCTGCGAGCGGGCGAGCAGCAGTGAACCCTGTGGTTTCCTCATGAGCACAGCGTTGAGCAACGAGGCCAGGCTGCTGGTGTTGTGCGCGCGGCCCGTGCTGGATGCGCCAGCGGCCAAATCGCTGCAGCATTTGCTAGCCGAAACCTTGGATTGGCCAGCCGTACTGGAGGCAGCCGAACAACACTACATCGTGCCCCTGCTTGCTCGTCATTTGTTGCGGATCGATGCCGCACTGATACCCGAAGCAGCGCGCCAGCAATTGCGTGAACTGCAACGCAAGAACGCGATGGTGTCGCTGCAGTGGGTGGGAATGCAACAGCTGCTGGTGGAGCGAATTTTTGTTCCTCGTGGCATCGACCACGCGTTCTTCAAAGGGGCGGCGCTGGCGCAGACCTACTATGGCGATCCCGCGCAGCGGCAGTATCGCGACATCGATGTGCTGGTCGCCGCCGAACGCATCGCCGAGGCCGGTCAGGCCCTGATTGACCTCGGTTTTGCAGTCAGCAATGCCGATTGGCCGGACTTCGGCCTGCGAGATTTGCGCGCTTTCTGTCGTTATCACAGCGCCCTCGAGCTGCGCTCACCACAGGGCGCGCAGGTCGAACTGCATAAGACCTTGGACTCGACCGGCTGCATTTTTTCCTCTGCAGAAATGCTGCGTGACGCCAACGTGGCGGCCGACAGTCGCTACCCTTGGCGCGCACTGAGTCCAGCCGATCTGCTGGTGTATGTGTGCTACCACCATGCCCGCCATCGCTGGTCATCACTGCATTGGTGTGCCGACCTTGAGGCATTGAGCGGGCATCCAAGCGTCGATTTGGAGGTGGTACGTCGCAAGGCAGCGGCGCTCGCGCTAGCAGTAACGCTTGAGCAGTCACTGCGCTTGCGTGACGACTTGCGCGCCTTGGCGATCAATGGAACGTCCCCAGCGCCATCCTCGCTGTTTCTTGTCGATTGCCGGGCTGCGCTCGAAGGGAGTTTAGGCGCGGAAGCGCCCACGTCGCCGCCACCAACTGCGGGCGTGCAGAGCGAACCTGATTTTTCCTACGACTGGCAGTTCAGCACCCGTTACCGTCGACGCTTTGCGCGCCTGCGCTGGCAGCCGTCGGTCAATGATGTCAATGCGTGGCCGCTGCCCAACAGTCTGCATTGGCTGTACTACTTGACGCGGCCTTGGCGCATTGCGTGGCAGCGCCTGCATGAAATCATCAGCGGTCGCCAGACATGAGTCGGCGAACTGGCCAACCATTTTTGTTCTCTATTTTCAGGACTGCAAGCACGACATGAAGCGCGCACTAATCACCGGCATCACTGGCCAAGACGGCGCCTACCTCGCCGAGTTACTGCTGGCCAAAGGTTACGAAGTACACGGCATCAAGCGCCGCGCGTCATCGTTCAACACCGACCGAATCGATCATCTGTATCAAGACCCGCACGTTGATAATCGACGGTTGGTGCTGCATTACGGTGATCTCACCGACGCCACCAATCTAATCCGCATCTTGCAGCTAGTGCAGCCCGACGAGGTTTACAACTTGGGCGCGCAGAGTCACGTCCAAGTGTCATTCGAGACGCCGGAGTACACCGCCAATTCGGACGCATTGGGCACTCTGCGACTGCTAGAGGCGATACGAATCTTGGGCCTGCAGTCGAAGACCCGCTTCTATCAGGCATCCACTTCTGAGTTGTACGGCAAAGTGCAGGAGACGCCGCAAAAAGAAACGACGCCCTTCTATCCGCGCTCGCCTTACGGGGTGGCGAAGTTGTACGCCTACTGGATCGTGGTCAATTACCGCGAGGCTTACGGTCTGTTTGCCTGCAACGGCATTCTGTTCAACCACGAATCGCCGCTGCGCGGAGAGACCTTCGTCACCCGCAAGATCACCCGCGCTTTGGCCCGCATTTCGCTTGGCCTGCAGGACTGCTTGTACCTCGGCAATCTCGACGCACGCCGTGATTGGGGCCACGCCCGTGATTACGTCCTAGCTCAGTGGCTGATGCTGCAGCAAGACGTTGCCGAGGACTTCGTGATCGCGACCGGCGAGCAGTACTCGGTCCGCGAATTCGTGACCCGCGCGGCCGCAGAGTTGGGTATTCAGATTGGTTGGGAGGGCAACGCGGGCGAGGAAGTGGGCCGTGTGGTAACAGTCAGTGGTGATTCCAAAGTGACGCTAGGTCAACGCATCGTTGCCGTCGATCCACGCTACTTTCGGCCGGCCGAAGTGGAGACGCTGCTTGGTGATCCGAGCAAAGCCAAGCAGAAGCTCGGCTGGTCAGCGACCACCTCGTTTGCGGAGCTGGTGCGCGAAATGGTGGTCGAGGATATGCAAATCGCGCGCCGCGATGCGATGGTCAAGGACGCTGGTTTTCGTACTTTCGGCCACAGCGAATAGTGCCAATGGACCTGACCGCTCGCATCTTTGTCGCCGGTCACCACGGCATGGTTGGCTCGGCCATCGTCCGGCAATTGCAAACCGCAGGTGCCACACAGGTGTTGACGGCGGAGCGCGCTGAGCTCGATCTGACTTCGCAAGCTCAGGTTGAGCGCTACTTCGACGCTGAGCGACCGCAGTTGGTGTTTCTTGCGGCGGCTAAAGTGGGCGGCATTCACGCCAACAGCGTGTATCCGGCCGAGTTCATTCGCGATAATTTGGCGATCCAAACCAACGTTATTCATGCGGCTTGGAAAAGCGGTGTGCGCAAGTTGTGTTTTTTGGGTTCGTCCTGCATTTATCCGCGCCTAGCGCCACAACCGATGCGCGAGGAGGCGCTGCTGACGGGGCCGCTGGAGCCGACCAACGAGTGGTACGCGATTGCCAAAATCGCCGGCATCAAGATGTGCCAAGCGTATCGCCAGCAATATGACTTTGACGCCATCTCACTCATGCCGACCAATTTGTACGGGCCCGGCGACAATTTTGATGCACAGAATTCGCATGTGCTGCCAGCGCTGATTCGTCGCTTCCATGAAGCCAAATTGCGCGCTGATCCGACCGTAACGATTTGGGGCAGTGGCACGCCCCGCCGTGAGTTCTTGCACGTCGACGATCTGGCTGAGGCGGCCATATTTTTGACGCGCACTTACAGCAGTGAAGCCATCGTCAATGTGGGTGTGGGCAAGGATGAGACCATCCTGCAGTTGGCCCAACAGATCGCGAATGTCGTCGGTTTCCAAGGCGAGATTCTGACCGATCCGACCAAGCCCGATGGAACACCACGCAAACTGCTGGATGTCTCTCGTATCCATGGTTTTGGTTGGTCGGCGCGGATTGAACTTGCCGACGGTTTACGCTCAACCTACGACTGGTACCTGCACAATGCGGCGCGCGGGCTCACGTGAGCTGTCGCCATTGGGTTGTTGTTGACGCTAACCAACGCGCACCCGATTGACGGCGATGCCGCGCACGTTTTTCTTCAACCGGTATGTCTACCCCGATCACTCGGCGACCAGTCAATTGCTGACTGATTTGGCTTGGCATCTAGCGGGGCAGGGCGCTGCGGTTACCTTGGTGGGCAGTCGGCAACGTTACGACGATGCAGGCTCGAATTTGTCGGCAAGCGAACACATCCGCGGCGTAGACATTATTCGTGTCGATGGCTCCCAATTCGGTCGCAACTCACTTGGTGGTCGATTGCTCGACTACCTGAGTTATCTGCTCGGTGCCGTGAGGGTGTTGAGCAAGCAGGTCAAACCCGGCGACACGGTCGTTTTGATGACCGATCCGCCCTTACTCGGCGCGCTGCTGGCACCTTTGGTGGCTTGGCGCAGTGCGCGTTGCCTACACTGGTTGCAAGACTTGTTCCCAGAAGTCGCCGAGGTCCTGCTCGGCCGGCTGGTGCGACGCTGGGTCGCCGCACCTCTGCGATGGTGGCGTGATCGTGCGCTACGTCGCGCGGCGGGTGTGGTCGTCATTTCCGAACGCATGGCCAAGCGTGTTGGCGCTCTCGGCGTGCCGTATGAGCGCATCTGCGTGATCGAGAACTGGACCGATGACGAGTCCATTCGCCCGCTGGTCGCTAGCGCTAATCCGCTGCGAATCGACTGGGGGTTAGTCGGCAAGTTCGTTGTCGGTTACTCCGGCAATCTGGGTCGGGCGCATGACTGGCAGACCATGCTCGAAGTAGCGACCCAGCTGCGAGATCGCGCTGATATTCGTTTTTTGTTGATAGGCGGTGGTGTCGGTCAACACGCGTTTGCTGCCGCGGCATCGGCACGGGGATTGTCGTCTGTTGAAGTGAAGCCCTACCAATCACGCGACGCCCTCGCGCAGAGTTTGACCTTGCCCGATCTGCATTGGCTGAGTTTGCAGCCAAATCTTGAGGGCACCATTCTGCCGAGCAAGCTGTATGGAATTCTTGCGGCGGGCCGGCCAGCTTTGTTCATTGGCGATCCAGAGGGCGAAGTGGCTAGTCGCTTGCGAGAAGCGGGTGCCGGGATTGTGGCGGCGGTGGGTGATGTTGCGCTGGCTGCGCTGGCCGTGTGTCAATTGGCCGACGCTCCAAACCAAGCGGTGGCCATGGGAGCGCGCGGTCGCGCTTGGCTCGACGCTAACGGACGCCGCGATCAGGCGCTGCGACGCTGGCAGTCGCAACTAGTGGGCGCCAATAAGACGGACGTTGACACCCGTTAGCCTCGTGCATTGAGCCACTGCGCTGGGCCAACGGCCCGTCTCGCGATGACGGGGATAGGGGGCGAGATCGCTAGTGGCTACCCAATTTTTTCGCAGCGGAGGAGGGTGCTTGTTTATTTTCAGCAAACGCTCGGTGCCGGTCAGCGTCCGGGTCGAGGCCGATGCCGTCGACTTCGGCCCATGCATGGGCTGGCGCTTGGTCCAATGGCTTCAAAACGCCGATACGCAGACGCGCGTCCAAGCCGCGTCGCCGCAGCCACGCCACTACCAGCAAGGTTTGCGGCAAGCACGCACTTCGCCACAGGTGCTTTTCGCCGACGGCGCGCGCCAAGGCGGCTAACCGGCGTGCAGCGGCAAGCTCCGCCGCCGACGCGCTTTGCTGCGAATCAGCAACAGTTCGTGCTGCCATTGCAAGCCGAAGCATCCGCTTAAAACCAAGCGATCGCAGCATCACATCAACCATTGGCAAAAGAATCGCCAAGGCGGCGATGATGGCTAACTCGCGCAGCGGGTAGCGGCAGATGCGGGCGAACAAGCCCATCACCTGAACACAGCCGCGTTTTCGCGAACGTCAGGCCGCCAATCGGCGGTAATCAACATGGCGCGGCGAGCAAGGTCACTGTCGCAAGCGTTGCGAGCAGGGCTCCGCTTTCTGTAGGTCGACATCCAGCGAAGCCTGGGGCAAATCTTCTGCGCAGTAGAATGCCGATCACGGACGCGCATCTCACGGGACAAGGAGTTCCTCGCTGACTACTCGCCATTATCGCTATGCCGGCCTGTGCATCGCCAGCGACACTGAGCTATTGCTGTTGCCAGCGGCTGATGCAAGCGCGCAATCGCCGGCTTTGCAAGTGCGAATTGCCGCGCACCAGTTCAGCACGCAGGCGGAATGGTTGCAGGTTGAACCTGTGGTTGTTGCCGAACCGGCAAGCGGTGCCGCCGAGCTACGCAAGCAGGATCAGGACTATCTAGTGCTGCATCCGGGCGGGTTTGAGGCAGTCTTTCGCCCTGCCCGTAGCCTGCTCGAAGTTTGGCCCGAGCCGAACAGCGATTCCACGACGCGCGAGCACCTGCTGCTCGATCAACTGCTGCCACGAGTAATGGCGCATCAAGGTCACCTGCTGCTGCATGCCAGCGCGGTGCTGATCGATGATCGCGCGGTGTGCTTTGTCGCCGCATCGGGCGTGGGCAAATCTACCCTCGCGGCGATGCTTTCTGCGCATGGCTGCCCACTGCTGGCCGATGACGTAATTCGGATCGGAATAACTGCCGATGGCGTGCTCGTCCATCCGGGCTACGCCAGTCTGCGACTGTGGCAAGACTCCACGTCGATCGTACAGACCAGACAAATAGTTTCGGTCGCAGCGATGGCCGATTACTCCAGTAAGCACGTGTTTCTCTTGCGAGCGTCGGAGTGCCACGCTGCATCGTCACCTCTTGGCGCGCTGGTCTTGCTTGCTGAGGATGCACCGGATCGCGACACCCCGTTGATCCGCAAACTGGCACCAGCAGCGGCCCTCATTCGATTGATGGGGCAGAGTTTCTCGCTGCATCCAGGGTTAGCCTCGGTTGAGTCGATGCGCTTGCGAGGCATGGCCGGCGTATGCACATTGGCGCACCCGGTCGAGCTTGGCTATCGACGTGACTACGCGGGTGTGGTCGAGCTGCTGGATTGCCTCAAACGGGTGGCGGCCCCAGCCTAAAGAGTTGCTCGTCGCCTGCCTGCGGTGATCCCGTCACCCAGCGGAAAAAAGCCTCCAACGCCATTACGCCGGAGCGATCCCCAAACAACTTTTGCCGATTCGCACGGATGCGACCTCGCAGTTCGATTCGCCACGCGAGGTCATTGCCAAGCCTTGCCGCGATTTGCAGGTACTCAGCGGGGTCACGGGCGATGGCTTCAGTGGCGTCGAGCTGCTTCAACATCGCCGCGCTCTGTCGACCGCGCATCGTTTTACCCGCCAACGTGACCAAGGGTAAACCACAAGCCAAGGCGTCGAAGCTGGTCATGCCGCCCGACCAGCCCCAACTATCGAGACACATGTCGCTGAGCAAATTGATGCCGAGGTAGGTATCAAAGGATTGCCTAGGCAGCACGCGCACATGCGCCTCGAAGTCCGCATTTTTTGCCGCGAATGCCCGCCGCAAGCGCGTGGTGAAGGTGCCAGTCCAAGCCGGATATTCGCCTTCAAAAAACAGCAAGATGGCGTTTGGTATTCGTTCGACGATTGCCGGAAAAACCCAGTCATCAGCCGGCCGGTACTTGAACAGCGATTGCGGCGATAACAGCACCACATCACTTGCGGCTAACCCGAACTGGGTGCGCGATGGCGGAGCGCCTGAGGACTTGGCTGCGGGAATGCAGGCACCAATGCCCGGCAACAGCAGCATCCGCTCACTGTATTGATCGGCATCGTTGACGGAGTCCATGCCTTCCGCAGAGATGAAGTAATCGACGTTTGGGAGTCCGGTCGTCAACGGATGGCCCCAAGCCACGCACTGCACAGCAGCCAGTCGTTGGGCGGCGAGTTGAATGCTTAGGCTTTCCATGCCGACATCGAGATACACGAGAACGTCGAGTTCGGCGTGCCGGATCTGCTTGCCAACCTCGACTGCATCCATCGCGCGCGGGTGCATGGCGTCGACTTGGCGGCGCAAATAATCCGTCATCCAGTCGGGCTCGCTGTCCATTGGAAACAGATGTATCTCGAACTGCTGCCGATCAGCGTGTTGCAGCCAGCCGGCGAAATAACGCGCTACGGTATGGAAATACAGGTGGTTGCTGGCATAGCCGATGCGTATGCGGCGGCCGGCGGTGTCTGCACTTGGCGAAGCGCCAGTGACCTGCGCCATCGACGCAGTGGCGTGCACCAAGCGGCTCGCTATCCGACCATAATTCTTGAGCAGAGGCGACACATCGTCGGCGTGATAACCGAGGTGGAACAACGTCTCAGGCATGTTCGCGGTCAGGCCATGTTCGCCTTGGGTCGAATAGACAAGCTCCTGATCCCACGCGGCTAGGCCCACGGTTAGCGCCTGCAGTGCGACGTCGACGTCCGGCGCGCTGGCACACACCGCTGGCAGCAGCAGCTTCTGTTTGATTTGCAGGCGGGTATCGCTGAGGCGCTCTCCGGCGTCAGCCAAAACCTGTCGTGCGGCATCCAGTTGCCCTGTG
Source organism: Pseudoxanthomonas sp. (assembly GCA_031408455.1). Lineage (GTDB taxonomy): Bacteria > Pseudomonadota > Gammaproteobacteria > Xanthomonadales > Xanthomonadaceae > JANNWF01. The sequence continues at coordinate 30,498 of JANNWF010000117.1, forward strand.
TCGAGCAAACTCAGCGACCATTCTTCGCAATCGCTTGCAAGCAACACGTCGCCAGCGGTCAGCGCAAATGCCTGCAAGTCAGCGTGTCGACCGCCGCGCCGCAGCGCGTGCAGATAGTCGCCAATAAAAGGTTGCTTTAGCTGGCCGTTGACGGCCTCGCTCGCGAATACCCGCAATGCGCGCTCGTGCTCTCCGCGCTGCAGCCAGCTGCGGGCGCGTAAGCAGCCGGCTTCGGTGTGACTGCCGATGGCTTCAAGCGCAGCCACCAAGTTGTCGGCTTGACGGTGACCTCCATTGCTTGCTCGGTAAGCGGATCGCAGTTCGGGCAAGGCCGCTGCGACATCGCCGCACACCAGCGCAGTCCAACTGGTTCTCGACAAGACGGCCACCCCCGCAGGCGATGAAATTGCGCCCAGATGCATCCTTGTCTTCGGCCATATCGATTCGGTGATTGCCGCGCAGTCTGCGCCTGCCGCGTCAATCGACTTGGAGATAAGCAGGATGCGTCCGGCGTCGTTGTCTGTTCGCCGCAATGCCTGCGCCCACGCGACTAGCGCCTCACTGATATCACCGAGTTGATGCTGGACGTTTCCCAAGGCATGCCAAAGCGAGCCGGTGCGCGAATCAACCGCAAGTCGGGTCTGCAAATCCGAACACAGCGCTTCGAGTTCGGCAGTGGAGGCGGTCGCTGACGAAAGCTCATCGGCTAGGTTTTCCTTGCCGTTTGAACTCGCGTGTCGTGCCGCCAAAGCGGCCGCCGCACGACGAAACATTTCGTAGTCCAACGCTGATCTTCCACCGCTTCGAGGGGCTTGCATTCTTGTCTGTGCAGCTGCCCACGTCGACACAAAGTTTTATACATTTCGCCACTTGTTGGGCTAACGCGGCATCAATGCTGAATCAATGCCAGCGCGTCCAGCAAAACCTTTCGGTTTGGCGGCAACTAGTGATGACTTGACATTGCAAGCGCCGCTGTCCATCAGGTATCGTCTCAGTTGTGGCTCACAGGGGAAATCCATGAAAGAGATGTTTGCGAATACAGGTTCCTCAGTGCTTGAGGGAATTGGCACCAGGCGAGCCTACGCGGCACCGAAATTGACGGTGTACGGCGTGATCGCTGATTTTACGGCGGGTGGCTCAGGTATGAACCAAGAGAACCAAGCGTGCAACGGTCCCATCTTGACCATGCAGAATAAGTGCTGACGCACTGATCGCCTTTGGTAACAGCGGTCGGCCGTTGGCATGCGCCGCTGCAGCCGGCGTTTGCGTCTGATCGTCCAAATCCGACACTTGGCTGCTGTTGGACTGCGTACTAAACGGATGGACTAGGGTAGGGTGAGCGCCCTTGCTGGGCCCGTCGATCTCAGCGTCCTTGATTGCGCCGAACGCGATCTCAGCGATTACGGTCGCAGTGACCGCTCTTCTAGATGATGAAGATTCCTGTGATCAAGGGCCAATCGCCTTTGACACTTGCACTCCGCTCGCAAGCCAGAGCGGATGCTAGTGCGGATCCTCCGCCAACTGGTTGCAGACCGTTGTGAGGCGGGGCGCGCAAGGTCTGGTGATGTGCCGCGGTGAACGCGTGACTCGGCCAAATGTCGCTTGTACCAAGGGATTAATCGTAGTCCTACTCACACGCCTGCAATTGAGCTTGCCGTTTTCCTTTGCCGTTGCCCATTTTGCTGATAATGCAACCCGCTCTGCCATCGCACAGAATCGGGGCTGTTTTGGCCGGCTGGCATTAGGTTGTTTTGTCGCCGTAGCTTTTGTCTGCCTCGACTGATGTTGAGCATTAGTCCTAGGGTTTGTCCCTGAGCCACCGTGGTGACGCATACGCGCCAAATTATCGTCATTGATCAGCCTCACCTGCGTTGGCAATCCGCCAACCGAGCCCAGCGAGAGCTATTTCTAGCAGAGCGGATGGCGCTCATTGAACACAGCATCGCTGACTCCCGGGCCACGCTGAGCTGGCTTCAGCAATGCGGTAGGGATGCTGCCCTCGCGGCGGCATCGCAAGCTGACATTTGCCACGCACGTGAGCGCGGCAATGTGCAGAGCTGTGGTGAACTGGCAGCAAACAACTGCTCTCCCGGTTGGTTGGCATGCATCGAACGACCGGGCGGAGTTCGCGCCTATGCACTCGCCGATCATGCGTCGGGCAGCTTGTTGCTTGTCCGCGATCGGATGGGCGAAGTGCCGCTGTGCTATCTCGCTGCTGAGCGTGCCACAGCAGTGGCATTTTCGGCTGAGCCGATCGCGCAGCGATTTCCTGATCTGCTGAAAATCGACCACGGTCGGGTCGCCGACTCGCTGATTGATTACTTGCAATGGATCGATCTGCAGGCCACGTTTTATCAACAGATACGGCGGTTGCCAGCAGGCAGTTGGGTGTGTATTCGTGGCTCGCAGATACGTGAAGGCCGCTACTGGAGCCCGACTCCTACAGCGTCACGTCCCATGCGCACCGATGCTGATGTGGCGGCCGCTTTGCGCGAGGTCTTGACGTGCGCAGTGCGTGATCGCCGCGCCCAGTCTGGCGGCCAGGCCGGCTCGATGCTAAGCGGCGGACTGGATTCGAGCAGCGTCGTTGGATTGGCTGCTGTGGACATCGGTTGGTCTCCGGCAGCGCCGATCCCCACGTTTTCTGTGATCCGTGGCGCAATGCAAGACTGTGCCGAGTCAGCAGCGGCACGAGCGGCGAGCGAGATTCGTGGAATCGCGCCAACGCTGCTGGATGTCGATGCAATTACGGCAGACGACCGTGCCACGTTGCTGAGTCATGTGTGGGTCGGCGATGAGCCCTTCGATGTTCACAGCAATCTCCTGCGTTGGGTGTATTTGCGTGCCGCCCAGTCCGGGGTGTCGACCGTCATGGACGGTATCGATGCCGACTCTTTGTTTCTGGATGCTGAGCTAATTCCGACCCAACTGCGCCACGGCAACCTGCTGGCGGCGTGGGCCAATGTGGCGGGTGGCATTCGCTACTGGAAGACGGGTCAGTTCGCACCTTGGCAATTCTTGCTCGCCTGCAGAGACGCCTATCGGCCGCCGCTGGGTGCGTTGCGACGACGCTTGTTGGGTGACCGTCGGGTAGTCAGGAAGACCGACGTGCTCGCCGAACATCTGCGTGACTACCCCATCGACCCTGCGTTCGCTGAACGGGTAAATATCTTGGATCGTGTGGCGCACTATCAGTCGGTGGGCCGTGAATTGGGTGCGTTTGACTTGCGCAGTCCCAGCACGGGAATCGAACGTTACTTCCGCGCGGCGAGCCCATTTGGCGTGCTCCCCAGTCATCCGTTTCTTGATCCGCGAGTCGTCGAGTTTTGTCTTGGCTTGCCGAGCGAACAAAAATTGGCTGGCGGTTGGCCAAAAATCAGTTTGCGCCGCGCGATGGCAGGCGTGCTGCCGGATGCAGTGCGCTGGCGTTGCGGCAAGGAGCACTTGGGCTTTCAGCTCACCCGCGCTTTGGTCGAATCCGAGGCGACGCCCTTGCATCAGCGCCTGCGTCAACGCCGCGAGTTGCTGGTTGGGATAGTCGCAGAGTCAGCGCTCGCACATCATTGCCAAGCGCCTTTCGACAACGAAGTGGAGCTGCTGCAACGAATAGAGCTGTGCGCGCTTGGCGAATGGCTACACAAGCGCCAACACCTGCTATAGCCTGCCGCCTCGGTCGCTTTCGATCATCACGGAGAAACGGAATTCATGAGCAGCGGCTACAGCTTGGTCGACTACGGTCGAATGGTGGAGGACAAGGTGCGGATGGATGCCTATCGCGAAGCGATGCGCCGGCACATTCAGCCGGGCGCTGTCGTGGTTGAGATCGGCTGCGGTCCAGGTATCACCACCATGTTGGCTTGCCAACTCGGCGCGGCCAAGGTCTACGCCATCGAGACCGACGCCTCGATAGAAGTGGGTCGGCAACTGGCGATTGA
>JANNWF010000118.1:0-1891 GCA_031408455.1 Pseudoxanthomonas sp.
TCGTTGGGCGTGTCGTGCAGGGTCGGCACCAGCACCAGGTCCTTCTCCACGCCGAGCACGCCCGGCGCCAGTTCGCTTACCGTGCGGGCGATGCCCTTGAAGATCTGCCAGTCGCTGCGCGCTTCCCAGGCCGGATCGACATCTTTGGACAGCGGATGGATGAAGGGATGCATGTCCGAGGTGTTGAGGTCGTTCTTCTCATACCAGGTCGCGGTCGGCAGCACGACGTCGGAATACAGCGCCGTGGTGCACATGCGGAAGTCGAGCGTGACCAGCAGGTCCAGCTTGCCTTCCGGCGCGTCATCCACCCACTTCACTTCCAGTGGCTTGGCTGCGCCCCGCTCGCCCAGGTCCTTGCCTTGCAGGCCATGGCGGGTGCCGAGCAGGTGCTTGAGCATGTATTCGTGGCCCTTGCCCGAGGAGCCGAGCAAATTGGAGCGCCAGATGAATAGGTTACGCGGGAAGTTCTCCGGCGCCTCGGGGTCGGCGTAGGCGAAATCCAGTGCGCCGGATTTGAACTGCGCGACCGCTTCCAGCACGGGATCGATGCCCTTCGCCTCCGCGTCGCGCACGAACTTCAAGGGATTGGTGTTGAGCTGCGGCGCCGACGGCAGCCAACCCATGCGCACCGCGCGCAAGTTGTAGTCGACCAAAGATCCGCCGTACTTTTTGGGGTCGGCCAGCGGCGATAAAATCTCGCTGACGTCCAGCTTCTCGTAGCGGTACTGCCCGGAGTTGAAATAGAAGAACGAGGTTCCATTCATCTGCCGCGGCGGCCGACTCCAGTCGGTGGCGAAGGCGAGCGGTAGCCAGCCCGATTGCGGACGCAGTTTTTCCTGGCCCACGTAATGCGCCCAGCCACCGCCGGTCTGGCCAACGCAGCCGCACATGACCAGCATGTTGATCAGGCCGCGGTAGTTCATGTCGTTGTGGTACCAGTGATTCATCGCCGCGCCGACGATGATCATGCTGCGGCCACGGGTCTTGTCGGCCGTGCGGGCGAACTCGCGGGCGATCGTGATCACCTCGGCGCGCGGCACGCCGGTAATCTGTTCCTGCCAGGCCGGCGTGCCGGGCACATTGTCGTCGAAGCTCTTGGCCACGTTGCCGCCACCGAAGCCGCGATCCAGACCGTACTGCGCCATCAGCAGGTCATAGACGCAGACCACCAGCGTCTCGCTGCCGTCGGCGAGGGTGAGCTTGCGGATCGGTAGGTTGCGCTTGAGCACGTCCTGTTGCGTGTTGTGGGTCCAGTGTTCATTCTCGACGCCGCCAAAATACGGGAAGCTGACTTCGGCGAAGCCTTCGTTGTAATTGGCCAACCCCAGGCGCAGGCGGGTGTCACGGCCCTGGCTGTCGCGCTCTTCGATATTCCAGCGACCCTTCTCGCCCCAGCGGAATCCGACCGAGCCATGCGGCACCACCAACTCGCCGCTCAGTTCGTCGAAGGCCAGCGTCTTCCACTCGGCATTGTTCTTCTCGCCCAGCGCACCGTCGAGGTCGCTGGCGCGCAGGAAGCGACCGGCGACAAGGCCACCGTTGGCATGCGTGTCCAGCTTCACCAGCAAGGGCATGTCCGAGTACTGACGGCAGTAGTCCTGGAAATACTGCGATGGCTGGTCGAGATGGAACTCGCGCAGGATCACGTGGCCAAAGGCGAATGCCAGCGCTGCGTCCGTGCCCTGCTTCGGGTGCAGCCAATGGTCGGTGAGCTTGGCGACCTCGGAATAATCCGGAGTGATCGACACAGTCTTGGTGCCGTTGTAGCGCGCCTCGGTGAAGAAGTGCGCATCCGGGGTGCGCGTCTGCGGCACGTTCGAGCCCCAGGCGATGATATAGCGGCTGTTGTACCAGTCGGCCGATTCCGGCACGTCAGTCTGCTCGCCCCAGA
>JANNWF010000119.1:0-4676 GCA_031408455.1 Pseudoxanthomonas sp.
AAAGCCGCCCGTCTGAAGCGCGGTGATGTTGAGCGTGTCGTTGCCCGTGCCGCCATCGGCCCGGACGACGCCGGCCAAGAGCGTGAGGGTGTCCTCGCCCGCGCCGGTGTCCACGATGCCGCCGTCGATGCGCACCGTGTCGTTGCCTTCCGTCGTCCGCAGCCAAATCCGCTCAATGTTCAACAACGTCACACCCTCAATGATCGTGACGCCAACGTTGCTTGTACTCAGGTCCGCATAGAGAAAGTCATTTCCCCCGCGCCCGTCAATCGTTCCGATGGCGCCCTTGGCGATGAGCAGGTCGTGTCCATTGCTGCCGAATCGCTGGAAGAAAGATGCCGAGGCAGGCACATCGAAGTCCGGCAACCACTGGGCGACGGGTGAACCAGTCACGGCATCCGGCAAGGAGCCAAGGTACTGGTGAACCAGTCTGGTGTTTGCCGCGATGACAGCCGCAATGGTCCCGGGGTCGCTGCCGGCGGTCAGTACGCTGCCAGAAGGATCTGCCGTCCATTGGGTGAAGCCGGAGTCGCTTTCGCGCATCCTTGTCAACTCATAGGGCGCGCCGCCGTTGCCACCAATCGTGTACGAGGGCGGCGATGTGTCGCCACTAGCTACGCGGCGCCATTCGTCGACGAGATCGAGCGTGATGTCCGGGATGAAGGGACTGCTGTAGAAAACGTTGAGACGCTCGACCTGCGACAGGACGTCGCTGTAGCTACCGACGTCGATCGAAAACAGCACGTTGCCGCTGAGATCACTGCCTTGAACGTTCAGCGTGTAGGTGTACCAAGGGCTCTTGATGACCCTAAGCGATGTGGGGTCAAAATTTGTTAGGCCGGTGACGTTGACGGTGTCGACTGCGGGGCTGCCGATAGGCGATTCGAAGACCTTGGTGGTGTCCGCGGACTGGGCGCCGTTCAACAAGGGACTTAGGCCAGCTACCGAGATGACATAGCTGTCGGCGTCCTCGCCGCCGTATAGGAATTCGCCGCGGTCACTGGAATACAGTGTGTCATTCCCCGCCTCGCCATATAGCGTGTCAACACCTGTGTCCCCATTCAATACGTCACGGCCCTTTCCGCCATAAATCACATCATTGCCGCCACGCCCATCTAGGCGGTCGTTCCCATCGAAGCCATACATACGGTCATCGGACTGGCTACCGAGTATCAGAGGGTCATCGAGATAGGTGCCGAAATTCAGTGGTGGGATCGCGGGGTTGCCGCTACTGATGGACCACTTTCTCTGGTAGTCCCACCCGGTAGTGGCTTGGTCGAGCTGGCGGATGCTTGCAAGCTGGTAACCGCCAAGCGCGCCACCGGCGCCAGAAGGCGCATACCAATTCGGGAATGTGAGAGTAAGGCTCCCGCCCGATTGAGGAAAAATTGCTAATTCAAGTGTATTTGAGTTTTGATCTGGCGTTACTGAAAAATTAAACTGGCCGTTGACGTATAGATCATCTAGCCGCTCGCCCAAGGGTCCATCAACGACGATTGTGCGACCCAGAAGTTCAGCAGACGGAAACATTATATAGGCATCGTGTCCTGGCCCGCCATTGAGTGAGTTAACGTAGAACCGACTGGCTACAAGGGTGTCATTTCCATCTCTCCCAAAGCCGTCAATTACGTTAATGATCGTCTCATTCGCAACGCCTTGCCCCGTCAATACCTGGGGAAGAAGCGGCGAAGTCAAGGAGCCAGGAGTGCTATCCGTGAAATTGCTGCCCACAAGGGACCGGATAATTGACTCTTGGTAATTTGGTTGACGATGAAGAGGAAATAGGCGGTAACGTTCTGAATATATGTCAGATGTCTGAGAATTTAAGTCAATGTATAGCACGGTCCCGACCGAAGATAGATCGTTGCCGATGTTGGAAACAAAATCTTCATCATGTTCAAATCGAAATAGATGTGGCGCAATCGCAACCGTGGCCGCCACGGTGGGACTAAACGCTAGGTCTGACGAGGTGATCTTAGCGTCCGCATCGAGTCCGGGCGCGCCGAAAGTGGCCGAGAGTACATTTGACCTAAGCCAATCTAGTTCAGCCGGCGAAAAACTGCCGGCATCCTTCAGTCGGTTTCCGTCTTCTAGTAAACCGGAGATCGCGCTGGTTGGCCCGAGGGCCTGCCATATATTGTGATCACCGTCGACGAACAGGTCGGCAATCGCGGCTTGGACAATTGCACCACCGAGACTATGGCCAGTTAAAAGTATCCTAGAGAATTCTTCCCTGTTGTTGAGTGCAAACCGAAACTGCTCGATTATGAATGGGCGCAGCGCAAGATAACTTAAAGTGAAGCCGAATGGTGCGATATCAGTAAAAAAGTCCGTAGTCGATTCTGTTTCTGTTCCAGCTATAGCAATAACTAGCTCCCGCCCCAGTCCAGTCATGCGCGTCGCGGCATGAGCATGCGTGTCCACATCGACATCATTCGGCCGTGGTATCCCGAAGAAGTCAAAATACAGGTACTCCATTCTTTTCTGAATACGGCCGCTTTCTTGAATTATTTCGAAGTTGCTTGCACCCCAGCCATGGGATTGAACAGTTGTCGTAAGGGCGTCACCGAATAGATAGGTATCCTTTGCAGCCGCGGCCATATCCATGAAGGCAGCAAGATCGTAGCTCGGATATTGATTCTTGCTGAAGCTGGATACATTCAATCCGGTGGCGGCAGCCAGTTCGCGCGTGTGCGCAGACTCGACTAAATTGTTGCTAAGGTTGTATTGTCCGGGTCGCGCGTCGGCACCTGAATTCGGCGTGGCTGGCTTGCCTTCGATTGCGGTACCTGTGAGCGAACTTTGGAATGGGTAAGTCGCAATATGCGCCATGCCAAAGAAGGCAGCCTCCGCCTCTCCCTGCAGCACCCGGCTGATGGTGCTCTGGTCGGATTGGGCCGTGACCCATTCACCCGATGCTCGCCATGACTCGCGGTCGAGGCCGATGGATGCTGACGAAAAGCTGTCGTCGTCCAGCGGACTCAGCCGGCGTGGGAACAGAACTGGCATGGGATCTCCCTAATCATGTGGTCTCGGTCCGCATCAGGTTGCGATCGCCTTCATCAGCCCAGCCAAACGCGCTTGGCTAGTCGACGTGCGAGGTCCTGTTCGACGTACCCGTAACTGAACGTGTATCTTCCAGGGTCACGGCACTTGACGCGGTGTCAAATGTGTCATGGGAACGTACGCCACTGAATGTCGGACATCAAGCCAACAATGTGTGTCGAGTTGGACCCGTCGCGAAATCGGCTGCGGGTCGGCGACAACCATGTCCAGGGACGTGGGCGATGGGCAGCGCTGATCCTTTCGCACCTGACCAGCAGGTCGCCCGCATGGCTTCACGTTGCCGAGGTCCATCGACAGATGGCAGCCGCCGGCCAGCGAACCCCGCTGGACCGCACCGGCATGACGCGCCTGGTGGACTCGATGCGCGAAATGGTCGACGCCGCCCTCGGGGGCGGCAGCTTCGACACCCGTTTCAGGTACCAGCCGAGAAGGCTGACGGTCGGAGAGTGGGCCTTCGTCCCAAAGGGGGATGAGGCTTGGACGGTGTTGAATGGACCACAGCCGTCACCAACGACTGCTGGCGCCGGACGGTTCATGCCCAACACGCCGACACCGCTTGTAGGCCTAACGCTGCTGGCAGACTCGACAGAGCTGTTCAGGGCGCTTGAACTGACCTTCAGCAGCGACTCGATGGCCAACCACGGGTTGATCAAGGACGCGATGGAGGCCGTGCGTGCCGCGCTGTCGCTGGATCGGCTCAGCCCGGAGTTCCAGGTCGTCCTGCGTCTGCGCCTGGCGCGCCACTTCAAGCGCAGTGGACGGCACGACGACGCCGCTGCACAGCTCGACCTTGCCTTGCAACCGCATGCCGGCGGCCATGTTCATGATGGCGGGCTGCAGGTGTATGCCCGCTTCATGCAGCTCCGCAACGACTATGACGGGTCGTCAACAAAGGCGCACAGTGAAGCGGCCCTGGCAGCCGTTCTTGCGGATGCGACTGGACCGGACCCGCGCGTTGCGAGTGAAGTTCACAATTTGCGCGCGCTGCAGTTGCGGCGCGTGGCGGTCAAGGAGTTGGCTGGCGGCAACAAGGCGTCCGGTGCAGAGCTGCTGGACCAAGCGTGGCAGCACATCTCGTCAGCCATGTACTGGGCCGTGAGCATGCGCGACCACGAGAACTGCGAGAACTATCTGTTCAACATGGGCTTAATCCAGACCACGATGCACGAAGCCGGCAGTGCCGATGGGCTGGCCAACGCCTACCGCTGCTACGACCTGGGCCTGCAGTTGCGTGACAACTTCTCGGTGGGGCGAGACAGCGTGTGGGACCAGATCTTCATCGCCGACCTGTGGCTGGAACACCCTGAACTGCGTGCGCAGGTGGAAGGGTCGCTGAGCCTGGGCCGGGCGCGCCTGTCAGAGGTGCGCTTCTTCGACGACGCATTGACCGAGGCCAAGGCCATTGGCGAGCCGCGGCAGATTGCGCTGTGCTGGGTGAACCTCTGGCGCTTTGGCGAAACCTGTTGCCCCGACGCTGACAAGGCCGCGGCGATTTGCTTTCGTGCGCGGCGCGGGTTCAGGGAGTTCATGCGAGGGCAGGAAGATCTGCTGCGGTCGTTGCGGGACGAGTGCGGATCGGCGCTTGCCCGCATGGGTCTGTAGGTTCTCAC
>JANNWF010000120.1:0-2452 GCA_031408455.1 Pseudoxanthomonas sp.
ATTCGACGTCAGCAGCTGGCGAGTCGTCGGTGAACGCCACCTCAAGCTGCAATTGCGGTCGGCACATGGCGGAGAGATATCGGCGATCTACTTCGGCGGCTGGACCGGCACCGCGCCGCCCGCGCACGTGCGTGCGATCTACCACCTGGAACTTGACGATTTCCGAGATCGGCAAGGCGTGCAGCTACGGGTTTCCCACCTGCTAGCCGTGTGAGAGCACTCTTGGGTTGAGCGAATACGCAGGTTGATCTGCTCTGGCTTTGTGCGATGCTTTCATGACCAAAAACTGTTGCAGGCGCTAAAGCGCTAAGGAGAGGCCATCAACGCGACCGTTGAGCAGGCGTTGATCTCGGAGCTCAGAGCATTGTCACCGCAGCAGGTGGCGGAGGTTGAAGACTTCGTTGAGTTTCTCGCCACGAAAACGGTGAAGCGCGCTGCCTCGGATCGCTTGCTGTCGATCGCACCCGCACTCGAAGCGGCCGGCGTGGCACCGATGAGTGAGGAGGAGATAGTGGCTGAGGTCAAAGGCGTTCACGCCGAGCGACGCGCGCGGATGCAGAACTAGGCACCGGACTCGCGAGTCTGACCCCGAACCTCCCCTGGGTACGCATGACCCATGCTGCCGCTGGTCGCAACGACAGGCCCACGCCATCCAGCTGCGCCTCGGTAGGTCTTCCAAGCGATTCGCAGCGGCGTACGATGGGAGTCGCGGGGCGGTCCTCCGCCGCCGAAGTTGCATTGGCTAGCAGTGGCAGCTAGCGGAAAGCACTGAGTCTGGTGCTGAATTGACACTTCTCACTTGCTTCGCTTACTTGCAGTCACGCCGTCTCGAAGGGATTGTAGTGTTAATGCAAGACCTGCATTTTGACTTGATGCAAGACATGACGCCTGATTGGGTCGGAGCCGTGCGCGGGAATCCGACGCGCACAAGTGCCTACTGCGGGGCAGCCGAGAGCCGTGCGGAGCCCATCGTCGGCGTCAACCTGTGTTGTAGTTGTAGGCTGGGAAAAAGTGGCTTTGGACGTCCTATCCTTTGATGGACGTGAGAGGTCCAAGCGGAGACGGTGCTGTCGGGATGATCCCTGGTTACCGCGTCATTCGCGAACTCGGTCGCGGCGGCATGGCAACGGTGTACTTGGCCGAACAGGAATCGTTGGGGCGCGAAGTAGCGCTCAAGGTGCTGTCGCCGACCATGGCGGCTGACGCCGATTTTGCCGAGCGATTTCTGCGCGAGGCGCGCATTTCCGGCAGCTTCCGGCACCGCCACCTGATCTCGGTGCTGGATGCTGGTCAGGCCGGCGATCAGTTGTTTCTGGCGATGGAATACGTGCCCACCGGCACCGCTGCGCACCTGCGCGGCGGCGATCCTCAGCAGATCCGGCAGTGCCTGATCGAAGTGGCACGCGCGCTCAGCTATGCGCACGAGCGCGGTGTCATTCATCGCGACATCAAGCCGGACAACATCTTGATGCGCGAGGACGGCAGTTTTTTGCTGTCGGACTTTGGTATCGCCCGCAGCCCGGATGCCACCCGCCAACTCACCGGGCCGCAGACGGCGATCGGCACGCCCGCCTATATGAGCCCGGAGCAATGGCGTGGCGAGGCCATCGACGGGCGCGCCGATCTGTATTCGCTCGGCGTGGTTGCCTTCGAGTTGCTGACCGGCCGCTTGCCCTTTGGTGCCGAAGACCCGTTTGCGCTCGGTTTGAAGCACATGACCGCGGCGCGTCCGCCACTGCCGCCGTTGCTGGCCGAGTGGCAGCCGATCGTCGATCGTTTGCTGGCGGCAGCGCGCAGCAATCGTTATGCCAATGCCGATGCGTTGCTAGCGGCACTCGGCGGCGCCAGCACGACGCCTGACCCGCTTGCACGCATTGCACCCGTCGCGACGGTGGCCCTGCCGCGCGCAGAGTCGCAGCAGCGCTCCCGCCGGCCGTTCGCCATTGCCGCTGCGGTGATGACGATGGCGCTGGCTGGCGTGACGGTTTACTACGCGCAGCGTTCGTCCACGCCAGAAGCCGCTGCCACAGGCACGACTATGGCAGCCGTCGAAGCACCTTCACCCGCCGCTCCTGCAGTTCAAAAGTCGGTCGCCGTGCTGCCCTTCGAAGTGTTGTCCGCAGACCCTTCCGACGCGCTGTTCGCCGATGGTCTGACCGAAGAAATCCGCTTCCGCCTGTCCAACATCAACGGGCTGAAGGTGCCGGGACGAACCTCGTCGTTCGCCTTTCGCGGCAAGTCGCTGGTTGCCGGCGAGATTGCCGCGGCGCTCGGCGTGCAGCATCTGCTGGAAGGTTCGGTGAGGCGTGCCGGCACGCGCCTGCGCATTACTGCCAGCCTGGTCAACATCACCTCTGGCAGCACCCTGTTCAGTCAGACCTTCGACAAGGAAGTGGCTGATGTGCTCGATATCCAGAATGACATCGCCTTGGCAGTGGCTGACGAATTTGCG
>JANNWF010000121.1:0-1982 GCA_031408455.1 Pseudoxanthomonas sp.
CTGACGGCGGCATACCAGGCGACTTCGACCTCGGTGGCCAATCCGAGGACTTCGCCAGCGACCGCTTTTTGCAAGCGATCAAGTTCGCCCGTGGCCATCCGCTTGCGCGCCGGCAGCAGGAGCAAATCAGACAGACCAAACGACAGGCTGCGCGTGATCTGGCTCCCATCTCCGCTCTGCGGCGAAAGTCGCGCGTAGCCGAATGTCGGATTGGCCAGACGGCGTGCTTCTTCGAGATCGGCGCGACCGATGCCCAGGCGGGCATAGGTTTCGCGGATGCGCGGATTGTGGAAGAAGGCCAGCCGCACGGCGTCCTCGACTCCGATGGGAGTCGACGGAACCTCTGGCGGCGCTTCGGCTTGCAGCGGCGACCACTCAACGGGCAATGGCCGCTGCGCGTCGATGAGCGCGCGGGTCTCCGCATAGCCGCGATCACTCGGGAGGCTGGCACAGCCAGCCAACGAAATCAGCGTCGCGGCAACCGCGACGGTGCGTGGAAACAAATGCATGGAAAAGTCCTCTCAAACAGCCGCGCACGCCGAGCGTGCGTTCAGCAACGACAACGGTCGCACGAACGCCATTCGGCGGCGGTGCGGACGATCATCCAGCGGTCAGGCGGTGGGAGGTCGCAGCGGCGGAGATTCGCGGAATGGAACGAGATGCGCCGATGCTGTCGCCCAGCGCGACGCATTGACGGGATCGGCTTGGATATTCGCCGCCCGCAACTCAATCACCACTGGCAGCATGCAGCCGCAGTGGCACGCCGCGCCATCACAACAAGCACCGGCGTCTCCGTGGTCGGCGTGCCCAAGGGGCACGGGCGCATCGGTAGCCACCTCGCTGGGTTCGTGGTGTGCGTGATGAGCCATTGCTTGGGGCACAGCCTCTCGGCCATGGTCGGCATGCGCCGTGCTGGACCCACTCGCGCCCTGCTCGCCATGGGACATCCGCGCCATGGCCAACGGCGCCGAGACTCCGTTCAGGACCAGCGTGAGCACAAGAATGACATGAAGCAGGGGTCGAAGCATGGCTCACGAAGCCTGCGCCGAATGGGCGGAGGATTCAACTTGACCTGACTCATCTAGCGGTCGCACGGGCCCGGTGCCGCGAGCCAACCCCCGCCCCTTCAGCAATCGATACGCCGCCGGAATCACCAGCATCGACCGGATGACTGATCAACTGTCTCGGTCTGTTGATTAAACTCAGCCGGTCGGTAACCCACGACGCCCTTTGGCCCTTGTGATCCTAACGAGCGCTGCACTGCGAGCAGACACATACAGGCAGGACAGAAGCCTCGTGCAGGCGAAGTGCTGACCTCGTTGCGAGCAGCAAATGTGCTTGTGGGCTGTGCCTGGGCGTATGAACACGCACCAATTCTCCAAATGCGGATGGGCGGGCGGCCGGGACAACTGCATGCAGTGACCTCGTCGCGTTGAGACCATCAAAGAACCTGATTAGCCCCGATTCTCAGCTGTTGAGCCCCTCTGAGAGGGGTTGGGGTGAGGGTTCGGTGCCAGTTTGGGGCTTCAAGACCACCTCGAACCCTCATCCGGCGCTTCGCGCCACCTTCTCCCGGAGGGAGAAGGGTTCATCATCGATACTGGCTGAGGATCGGGGCTAATCAGGTCAAAGAAAAGGATCAAATCGTGGCTCGTAGATTATTTCAATCACACATATCCGAGCTTCCGCCGGCGAACGCCGGAATCCAGAAGCATCAACAAGCTGAGCAGCGGCTTTGGCCGGTGTGACGGATTATTAGATGTGCCCTCATGAGAGTTGTAGGGCCGACGAGTGCAGCGCTTTACGCCGTTTTTGGAGCTCGTCATACAATAAGGCTATGCCGTGTGTGCCTCGAAGATGTCGCGGAACAAGGGATGAGTTTGCTGAAAGGCTGCAAGAATATCCGGATCAAAATGCTCAGGCTGGGTGCGGCCATCTCCGCGAGTAATGATGTCCACGGCTTTCAGATGGTCGAATGCGGG
>JANNWF010000122.1:0-4316 GCA_031408455.1 Pseudoxanthomonas sp.
GGACCAGACGACGCAACTGGCACGCGCGCTGATGGCCTCGGGAATCGCGCGGGGAGACCGAGTGGGCATTTGGTCACCCAACCGGTACGAGTGGGTCGTCACGCAGTTCGCGACCGCACGGATGAATACTGGATGCGCCACGCGCTTTCGCTCGCGGTGCAGGCAGAGCGCGAGCTTGGCGAGATTCCTGTCGCCGCGCTGTTGATTGATGCCAGCGGCAATCTGTTGGGTGAAGGCGTCAACCGCAACATAAGCGAACACGACCCTAGCGCGCATGCTGAAATCGTCGCTCTGCGCGAGGCCGGCCGACTGCTCGGCAATCACCGGATGCCAGGCACCACCCTCTACGTCACCCTCGAGCCCTGTGCCATGTGTGCGATGGCCCTGATTCACGCGCGCATTGACCGACTGGTTTACGCGGCGGCCGATCCGAAGACAGGCGCTTGCGGCAGCGTCTTCGACCTGCCCGCCGATCCACGGCACAACCATTGCATTGCAGTGACCGCTGGCGTGCTTGCAGAGGATGCGAGCACGCTGCTGCGTGACTTTTTTCGGCGCAAACGGTCGCGCAGCGGCGTGTAGACAATTGCAACGGCGTGATCTGCGCCGCGTTGTGACCGCCAACCGCTTGTTAGATTCCGATCATCAACGATGGATCGTCATGGCCACAGACCCTGCTAGCGGCACCCCTTCCGACGTCGCCTTACTGCGCAAACAGCGGCTGATCTGGATCGATCTGGAAATGACGGGTCTCGATCCGCTCACCGACTCGATTATCGAAATCGCGACCTTGGTGACTGATCGCGAATTGAATGTGTTGGCGGAAGGGCCAGCGATAGCGATCCGTCACCCGCTGGCCGCTCTTGAAGCGATGGATGACTGGAACCGTAGCCACCACAGCCGCTCGGGATTGTGGCAGCAGGTGCTCGATTCCACTTTGGACATGCTCGAGGCTGAGCGCCAAACGCTGGCATTTCTGCAGGAGTGGGTGGAACCCGGCACTTCGCCTATTTGTGGCAATTCGATTTGTCAGGATCGGCGCTTCCTGGTTCGCTGCATGCCAGCCCTCGAGCGCTTTTTCCACTATCGCAACCTGGATGTTTCGACGATCAAAGTATTGGCACAAGCCTGGGCACCCGCGATCGCTGCCGGTGTGGTGAAACAAGGGGCACATACGGCCTTGTCCGACATCCGCGAATCGCTAGCGGAGCTTAGGCACTATCGCGCATTCATGGGCCCGCTAGGCGGGCAGTCGGTGGGCTAAGTCATGTCGACACGGCCTCGGTTCGGCGGCCTGTGGTGGATTGCCCTTTGCATTTGGGGTGGTGCAGCTGCGGCGACGTCGTTACCGGAGCCACAGCTCATCCCCGTGGTCGAGTCCGTTCGCGCCTCGAATGCGGCGCCGTTGGCTGATCTTTTCGTTGAGACCTGGACCACCCGCGATGGTCTTCCGCACAACTTGGTGTTGGATCTGGCACAGACGCCAGACGGCTACCTGTGGTTGGCGACGTGGGAGGGTTTGGTTCGTTTCAACGGGCTTGAGTTTGTGGTGCTGAATCGCACCCAGCTCCCAGAGCTAAGGGACAACGGCATCATCACGCTTAGCGTGGGTCCCACTGGCAGCCTGTGGGTAGTGGACGCGCGCGGTGGCGTGGTGCGTCGACAGGCCAGCAAATGGTCCTCCGTCAACGAGGAAATCAGCATTGCCGAGACCCAGATCGTGGCGGTGATCGAAGGCGAAGACGGCGCGGTGTGGATGTTGAGCGAAGGCAGCGGCGTATATCGACGTGCGGCCGATGGTGATATTCGAAGTTTCGATTCCAGCGATGGACTGCCCAGCAGCGTGATTTACGGGATGGTCGAGGACAGTCTGGGCCGGGCAATTGTTGCCACTGGCGAGGGACTGGGACTGATCGAGGGCGACACCGCGCGCGGCTTGTCGGTGGCGAACGGATTGCCGCAAGGGCCGGTGCTAAGCGTGCGCCTTGGGCCTGCGGGTGAGGTGTATGCCGGCACCGAGCGAGGCGTTTACCGCGCGGATGCGAGCCTGAACTTCGCACTAGTCCACCCCGCGCTTGCCAAGGAAGCCGCGCAAACCCTGTTCGTCGATGTCGATGGCAGCTTGTGGATAGGCACGATGGCGAACGGAATTTATCGCTTTTCAAATGGCGCATTGGATCATCTCGGCATTGCCGATGGCTTGCCGAACGGGCGGGTGGCGGCCATCTTGCGCGATTACGAGCAAAGCCTTTGGGTCAGCACCAATGCCGGTCTGGTTCGCTTGCGGCAAGCACCGATCCGCAGTTACGGGCTCTCGGTTGGCCTCGCCGACGACTACGTACGCACGATCATTGAAGACCGAGCCGGCACCACCTGGGTGGGAACCAGCAATGGCTTGACGCGCTGGCGCGACGGTCGGTTCTCGACTTTGAATGGCGATTCAGGGCTGCCCAGCAATTCCATTCTCTCGCTAGCGCTTGCCGAAGATGGCGGGCTATGGGTGGGGACGTACTACAGCGGTTTGGCCAAGCTGAAGAATGATCGCGTGGTCGCCGTCTACGGCGAAGCCGATGGTCTGCCCAGTAACAGCGTGCGCGCGATTGTCGAGGTCGCAGACGGCGTGGTTTGGGTGGGTACGGCGCGCGGACTGGCGAAGATCGACTCCACCGGTGTGCAGGCTTTCGGGCCTGCAGAGGGGTTGTCGCGTGAGCTGGTGATTGACATGCATCAGGACCGCTCCGGCCGATTGTGGGTGGGCACAACCAAGGGCATCGCGGTGATCGAGTCCGACCGAATGCAAGCCATTGACTTGTCTTCATTCGGGGGAGTGCAGCGCGTGTTTGGTTTCGACGAAGAGGCCGATGGGACGCTATGGCTGGCTACAGATCGCGGTGCCGTGCGACATCAGAGGGATGCGGATGGTCGCGACACGTTTGCCCACATTGGTCCGGAGCATGGTCTGCCCTACGACTCATTGTTTGCCGTTGTCGTCGATGGCGTTGGCGGCTTGTGGGCGTCGAGCAATCGGGGCTTGCTGCGGATGGATCTCGATCAGGCGCATCTCGCCGCTGACGGCAAACTGGCGCGGATTGACGTCGAGCTATTCGGCGATAGTGACGGCATGGCGAGTCCGCAGGCAAATGGCGGCAGCTCGCCATCCGCTGTGCGTCGTGCCGATGGCACGCTCTGGTTCAGCACCGCCAGGGGTGTCGCTGCGGTCACACCGGGCCGGCAAAGCGCGGCCGTGCTTGAGGCGCCCAAGGTCATCATCGAGAAGATTCGGGTTGATGACGAACAGCCCGCCGTTGCCGATGTACTGACCTTGCCTGCGGGCGCACGCCGCGTCGAGCTCAGTTTTGCCGGACTCACATTCCTGCAGGCCAAGCGCCTGCGCTATCGCTATCGGCTGGAGGGCTTCGACTTGGAGTGGGTAGACGGCAACACTTCGCGCACGGCGCAGTTCACCAACCTGCCTCCGGGTGATTATCGGTTTCGGGTGGCGGCCGCGCGTCCCAACGGCGAGTGGAGCAAAGAAGAAGCGCACCTCCGCCTCGTCGTCACGCCACGATTCTGGCAGCGCAGTGGCTTTTTGCCGATCCTTGCGGTGTTTGCGCTGATGCTGATCTATGCCCTCTACCGCTGGCGCATCGGACAATTGAACGCCAATGCGCAGCGCCTCACTCGGCTCGTGGACGAGCGCACCTCGGAACTGCTTGGTCATACCGAGCGTCTGCTGGCGGCGGACGAGGAGAAGACCCGCCTGTTGGCTGAGCTCAAGCGTCAGTCCGATGCGTTCGCGCAGCAAGCGCGTGAAGACGGGCTCACCGGACTCGCCAATCGACGTGCGTTCGACGAGGCGCTTGCGCGCGAGTTTGCCCGTGCGCAACGCAGCAATCGGCCACTGTGTTTGGCCCTACTCGACGTCGATCATTTCAAGCGCGTCAACGACAGCTACTCGCACGCCGCGGGCGATGCCATCCTCAAAGAAATTTCCACGATCATGCGCAAGCACAGTCGGGAGGTTGATCTGGTGGCGCGCTGGGGTGGGGAAGAGTTCGCGCTGTTGTTTCCAGACACCACGATGCGCGATGCGATCAATATCTGCGAGCGCTTGCGGGCAGGCATTGATGAGTTTGACGCCAGCGAGATCGCCCCTGGCCTGCGCGTTACCGTCAGCATCGGCATCGCCGCCCACACCGGCTTCACCCACCACGAGCGCATGTTGATCCGCGCCGACGAACGCCTGTACGCAGCCAAGCAGGCGGGTCGCAATTTAGTGTTGGCGTGAGAGTTGCTGGTTGCGTTCTTCACCCTTG
>JANNWF010000123.1:0-2886 GCA_031408455.1 Pseudoxanthomonas sp.
AGCCATTGATTGGCGTCGACTTGGTTGCACAAAAGCGCGCGACGGCGCTGAGCCTGGGCGCGACCCACGTAGTGGCAGCGGATGCCGCCAGCGTATTGGAGGAAATCCGCGATCTCAGTGGCGGCGGGGTGCAGGTCGCCATCGAATGCGTGGGCGATGCCTCGGCCCTGCAATTGGCGTACGCGGCCACCCGTCGTGGTGGGACAACCGTCAGTGCTGGCTTGCCGGATCCGTCGCAGAAGTTCAGCATTTCCGCGGTCAGTTTGGTTGCCGAGGAACGCACCATTCGCGGCTCGTACATGGGTTCGGCGGTGCCAACTCGCGATATTCCGCGCTACATCGCGTTGTACAGGGCCGGTCGACTTCCCGTCGACGCCCTGCTTAGCGAGCGCTTGCCGCTGGCGCAGATCAATCACGGATTTGACCGACTGGCGCGCGGTGAAACGCTGCGGCAAGCGGTCGACTTCGACAGCAGAGCCTTCGAAACCGGGGCAGCGCCATGAACGCGTTGCGCGCCAACAGTTGGGGGTTGTTGCTCGCCCTCACTGCGCTCAACGTTCTGAACTTCACAGACCGCTATCTGATCATCGCGTTCTCCACTCGGATCGTACCCGAGCTGGGGCTGACCAATCTGCAGTTCGGGTTGCTGACGGGTATCGCGTTCACCTTGGTCTATACGCTGTTCGGATTGGTATTGGGTGTGCTTGCGGATCGCGTCCACCGCCCGCGACTGATCGCTGCGGGGTTGTTGGTGTGGAGCTTGGTCACCGCGATCACTGGCTTCACCCGCACGTTTTGGCAGATGGCGATGGCCAGAATGTGCGTCGGCATCGGTGAAGCAGCACTGACACCCGCCGCCCTGTCGCTTCTTGCAGATGGTTTCGCGCCGTCGCGACGTGCCTTGGCCAACGGCATCTATTATCTCGGCATTCCGATTGGCATCGGCGGCAGTTTCATCTTTGCCAGTGTTTTTGGGCCGCAATTGGGATGGCGAGGCAGCTTCATGGCGTTGGGAATATTTGGCGTGATTGCCGCAGCGCTGGTGGCGCTGTTGATGCGTGATCGTCACCGCGACGGCAAACAGGCCCGACCGAGCGGCAGCCTGCGCGACAGTTGGACGGCGGTGACAGCGGAGCTGCGCCGCAACCGGGCAATGCGGTTGATTCTTCTTGGCTGCATTGCGTCCAGCTGCGTGCAAGGCGCGGTCGTGCTCGATCTTCTTTGGTGGGTGAGCGAGCGCGGCTTTGCCGAGGCAGAAGCGCAACGTCTGAACGGCTCGATGTTCTTGTTGGGCGGCGTTTGCGGAGCGCTGCTGGGCGGTTGGGGCGGTGACCGGATGGAAGCTCGTGCGATTGGCGGCCGCATGCGCTTTCTGGTCGGGGCGTATGCCCTTGGCATCCCGCTGATGCTGGGGTTCCGTTTGTTACCGGCCGACAGCATCCTGTTTCTGCCCTTTGCCTTCCTTGGCAACGTGGTGTTCATGCTGGTGTTCGGACCGGCGCTGGCTACCTTGCAAGCCATCGTGCCTGCGGCGATGCGCGCCGCCACGGTCGCGCTGTTCGTATTGGTCACTTCGTTGATTGGCTCGGCGGGAGGCTCGGCGCTGGTCGGTGGCTTGGCCGATGCGTTTGCGGCCGCCGGCTATGGTGAGCCAATCACCTTGGCCATCATCGCGACGCAGAGCATCGGCCTGTTTAGCGTGCCGCTGTTCCTGCTCGCGGCGCGCTGCGTCACTGCCGCTGCGAGCACGGCAGCCGCCGCGGACGCGAACACGGAGGCGGCAGGCTGAACTGCAGCGATCCTGGGTTCGAACAAAAGCGGTTGCGGTGGGCAACCTGAGGCGCGAACTGACGGCCGTTAATTGGTGGTCGTCAATTTCGACGCTGGCACCCATAGCATCTCGATGCCCTCTAGGCCCATTTCAATCGGTTGGGCCGGTGTCCTCCAAACTCAATATCTCAAACTACTTCGAACAACCCCGCCGCGCCCTGCCCACCACCGATGCACATGGTGACGACGACAAATTTCGCACCACGACGCTTGCCTTCGATCAGGGCGTGGCCGACCAAGCGAGCACCGGAGACACCATAAGGATGACCGACGGCGATGGCGCCGCCGTTGACGTTGAGGCGATCCATCGGAATGCCTAAGCGGTCGGCGCAGTAAAGCACTTGCACGGCGAAGGCTTCGTTGAGTTCCCACAAGTCGATGTCGGCGACGGTGAGGCCGGCGCGCCAAAGCAATTTCGGCACCGCGAACACTGGGCCAATGCCCATCTCATCCGGCTCGCAACCGGCGACCGCGAAACCGCGGAACACACCGAGCGGTTGCAGACCGCGTCGCGACGCCAGTGCCGCATTCATCACTACGACCGCCGAACTGCCATCGGAGAATTGGCTGGCGTTGCCGGCAGTAATCACGCCTCCCACCACTGCGGAACGAATGCCGCGCACCGCTTCCAGCGTGGTGTCAGCGCGGATGCCTTCATCGGCAGCGATGGTCACTTCCGTTGAGGACAGTTGCCCCGTGGCTTTGTCCGCCGCACCCATGGTGACCGTCATCGGCACGATTTCGGCGTCAAAGCGTCCTGCGGCTTGTGCGGCGGCGGCGAGCTGTTGGCTGCGCACGCCGTATTCGTCCTGCCGGTCTTTGCCGACGGCGTAGCGTTTGGCGACGTTTTCGGCCTTCTGCAACATGTTCCAGTAGATCTGTGGCTTGTGCTTGGCCAACCACGGGTCGGCGAGCATGTGCTGGTTCATTTCGCCCTGCACGCAGGAAATACTCTCCACGCCGCCGGCGACGAACACCTCGCCTTCGCCCGCGATAATGCGCTGCGCGGCCGATGCAATGGTCTGCAAGCCGCTGGAGCAGAAACGATTGATGGTC
>JANNWF010000124.1:0-13566 GCA_031408455.1 Pseudoxanthomonas sp.
TAGCTGACGCCGGCCGGAATCAGGTGCTCAAACTGAGGCACGAAACTCTGCTCAACGACGATGATCTCGACGGCGGCATCGACTTGGCCCAACAGCGAATCAATGCAGGCTCGGAACTGCGGCAGTCGTCCTGTACCGCGCACGCCGACGATGATGCTGACCGCGGGGGTGCTGGTCTCGATGGTTCGCGGCGGCGGGTCCAGCACAATCGGCCACTCGCGCAAACAGTGCTGCAGTAGGCGGCCACCCGTCGTCGGAAAAATCCGTGCGACGGTCAAAGTTGAGGAGAACGCCGCATCCAACCGGCGAGCTCCGGTGACCGGATCGCGCAGCAGACGCTCGCCGCGATTGCACAGGTCCGTCCACGACATTCCCACAAGCCGAGCGAGCCGTGGGAAACGCAGAACCCACTCGGTGCGCCAGCGCTCATGTAGCCAGCAGCCAAGGCGTTGCTTAAAAGTGAACTCAGTGGTCAATGGCACTTCCTTACGGCCCTATCAACACGAATCGTCATTGCCACGACTGTGAGCGCAGTGAGCGAACAGCGAAGCTGGCCCGGAGGGCGAGCGCGCGGCGCGAGTAAGGCGGAAATCCAGAGGCATGCTGATCGGACGCGGCTTCCGGGGGCACTGGATCCCCGCCTTCGCGGGGATGACGACTCGTGTTGATTGGACTCTAAGGAAGCGCCATCGAACGCAGTGGTCGATATCACTCTCGTTCCCCAATCCGCCGTGCCGGCACGCCAGCCCAGATTTCATACTCGGGCACGTCGGTCGTGACCACCGCATTGGCACCGATGACCGCGCCGTTGCCAATGACCACGCCTGCCATCACCGCGCACCCGGCACCCAGCCAAACATCGTCGCCAAGGCGCACGTCCTGCTTGGTAGTGGATGCGTGTTGCAGCTTGATCGGTCGGTCGCGTCGCACGCCGTGATTGGAAGCGACAAGACTGCAAAACTGGCTAATCAAGCAATCGGCGCCGATATGAATATCACCGCCGCCGGCGCGTAAGTTGTTGTACTGACCGATCCACGATCGCGCACCGATGACGATGCGGCTGCGGTCGTTGGCATCGTCAACAAAAGCAAGCACGCTGCCATCGCAGAGGGTCGCCTGCTCGCCCAGACTCAATCTATCCATCGAGCCAGTCGATGGCAGCCCGATCAAGTGCACCTGTGAGCCGATTTTGGCGCTCGGAAATTGCTGTCTCAGGGCATCCAGGCGCATTCGCTGTGATCGACGCTCAGCAAGCTCAGCCAACACTTGCGGCTGCCGTAGCAACCAAATTGTTCGCAGCCAACTCAGTATCGTGCTCATGAAGGCGCAGCCTGCGCAGCATTTTCTTGGCGTCGCCAACGTGGCCAACGCCCATGCAGAAACCAGCGTTCGACGGCATGGTGAAACAACCAGCCGGCGAGCACGCTAACGACGAGATTGGTCATGGCATTCGGCAGCCAATCAGTGGGCGTGCTGGTGAATGGCAGTTGCTCTTTCAGCACGTACATCACCGGCAAGTGGACCAGATACACCGAGTAGCTAATGCGACCCAGACGGCCCAACCAGTCGGAGCCTGGCAACGGGCGCTTACCGGCTTGCTCGCGTTGCAACACAAAGTTGAGCAGGCAAAACAGGCCCAGCAGCACTACCACCTCGCCTAGGTTATGCAAGCTCAGCAGCACTATCGAATCCGCTGACAACGAATACGGCAAGCCGATGCTTGAATCCTGCAACTGTTTTAATGTGGTGCTGTTGCATAACATACCGACGCCGATCAACAGCACTGCCAAGAACAGCGAACGACTCCACACAGGCAAGGGTCGCTGGCTGACCCATGCCTCTACCGCAAACGCACCTAGCACCCAATGTAGCCAGAAGTTCATCGGCCATTGGAACCACCAGCCGCCCACCGCCAACGGTCCAAGGAAAAACATTGAGTTGGACAGATGCGGCAACAAAGCTCGCCAGACCAAGGTGACCACCGCTGCCACCCACACCGCCGACTTGCTGGAGAACTTCGCCATCAGCAATAGCGCCACAAAATACAAGGCGTACAACTGCTCCTCGGCCCCGAGCGACCAAAACGCCGGGTTGCCCACGCCGAAGCCATATACAGTCAAGTTGTGCAGCAATAGCAGATGGGTCAGCAGATCGAGCCCGAGCAGCTTTGTTGGATCGGCCTCACGGGAGTGCAAAAAAAATGAGGCGACGAGGCTTAGCGCGATTGCGACTAGGTAAGGCGGGTACAAGCGGATAAAGCGACGCAACCAGAATTGCGGCCAACTGAAGGCGTAATTGCCGCTCAACTGCCGGTTCTCGGCCGCCTTACGGTGGATGCAGAACCCCGAAATCATGATGAATAACGGCACCCCCAAGTAACCGAACTTGGACAGAAAATCGAGCAGGAAAAATGGGTGTTCGCGCCAACCGCCTGGGGCATCGTGCGGCATGTGAACGATCAGCACGGCCAAGATCGCGACACCGCGCAGCATGTCGATGCTGGCCAAGCGTCCGCGTTCAAGCATGGGACTCGTTCCGCGCGAACAGCGGCCAATTGCAGACGCGTGGATGCGCATGTACCCGACTAAAGCGGACTACTAGCGGCAGCCCTTCGGCCCTGATGCCACTCATTTGCTGCCCTTGGTCAATGCGCCAACGGTGACTGTGGTAATCCGTTGCGAATCGGCTGGTCTAGGCTTGCCGCATGCGCCCAGAACGCGCCGTCACTCTTCACCGCGGAATGCGAGTGCGCCCATTCACTGCCGGCTTCCATCGTGACCGGCGGTCGGCGACGTACTAACGAACGCAGGGTCTCGGCCACCTGTGGTCCAACCGCTTTGTCGAGTCTACCGGCCGCAGCGCGGCCAGCGACACTTGCCGTCGGACGCGGCTCGGCATCTAGCACCTGCCGCAATGCGCCATCCCACTGAGCAACCGACGCGGCGACGCTGTAGTTGCTTACTGCCAAGCGGCGGCCTTGCGCACTGATCGCCGCCCACTGTGCTGGGTCTGCCCACAACTCAGCCAACGCCGCGGCTGCGCCATGCGCATCGCCAATTGCAAACAGGCGCGCTGTTGCTTGATCGCGTAATGCGCTTTCCCTGCCACAACCCACATAGCGACTGCTGACCACGACCAAGCCCTGTGCCATCGCCTCCCACGCCACCAACGGTCCCGTTTCCCATTGGGACGTGACTAGCACCACATCGCACTGCGGATAGATTTCAGTGATCAGCTTTGCCGTTGGCAGACTGCCGTGTATGACGACCGATCCTGCCGCGATTTGATTGCTCAATTGCGCGCGTAAGGCGGCGAGGTCGGGACCGTCGCCAACGATATCGAGTCGGAACGCCACGCCGCGATGGCGGAGTTCTTGCACGATGGGAATCAGATCAAGGACGCGCTTTTGCGCCGACTCGATGCGACCCGCGTGGACGATCCGCAACAGGTCACCACGTTGCCGCGGCCTGTTTGCCGCGGGCGCAACGGGCGCGTCTGCACCGCAGGGCGCGTAAAAAATCCGGCTCGCCTCAATGCCGCCCAACACGGCCACCAATTCGCAGGCCAAACGATTGACACAGATGACACCGTCCAACACATCAGCGTAGCGGCGGGCGTCGGCGAACAGGTCGGCCTGCAAGCCATGCACACTCATGGCGACCTTAGGGGCAGATGTCTGCCCTTGCCGTAGCCGTGCCACGGTCAAGTACACATCAGGAATATTGACCGACACCACCAACGCGGGTGCCGCTTGCTTGAGCAAGCGACGGAGCGCGCGAAAGCGGCCTTCTGGGGTGCCGGTAGCGCAGTGAGCGATGGCCACGTTCGGGTCCGGATGGACGCTCAAGTAGCGCTCGGGCCGATGATGCTGCGGACCGGAGACCAAGCCCAATTGCGCCTGCCAACCACGGGCTCGCAGACCCGGCAGCAGGTAGTCAAGCCACGTTGCCAAGCCTCCCAACACATACGCAGACGGTGCCACGAACAACACGCTTGCGGCTGGGTCTGCTGAGGCGGAGATTGCTTGCGTGCTCAGAGCCACGCTCATGCCACAGCCACAGCCGCAGTCGACGGCGGTCGATCCAGATCATTCAATGCATCGCGCACGGCGGCCAAGGTGGTTTCCGAGTGGTGGCGATGAAACAGCGGCCATTCCTCGCCGCCAGCGGCAACGGCGGGGCCGCGCAACCAGCGCCGACCGCGACGGCTGAGATCAATCAACGAGGCCGGCAACCCAAGCCGATCCAACATTCCGGCAGCGGGTACAGCAGGCAGAGCCGGTGGCTGCGTGCCGCGCAAGGGCGGCTCGGCGATCACTGCGGCCAGCAATTCCTGCCAACGCGTTAGCGAACGCTGCCACGTATAGTCGTTGGCATGCACCGCCGCCGCCTGCCCCAAACGAGCAAGCAGCGTTCGATCAACGGCCAGTCGTTTGACACACGCAGCGGCAGCCGCCATATCGCCGACCGGGAAAGCGAATCCGGTCTCGCCATCGGTGACCAAGCCTTCGGCGAAAAACCCGTCGTACTGCGAGGTGACCGGCACTACGCCGTGGACCATGGCTTCGATCAACACGATGCCAAACGCTTCCGTTGCCGACGGCAGGATGAGCACATCCAGATTGGGAAATATCCACGCATACAGCGCCTCGCGAGGCAGCGCGCCGTGCAACCGCACGCGGTCGCCGTGCGCAGCCAAGCCGGTTGCCAGACGTTCCCGGCAAGGTCCATCACCGACCACGTCAAGTTGGAAATCCACGCCCAACCCCGCCAGCGATTCGCACAACCCGATCAAGTCGGTGGCGCGTTTGTCGGGTTCGGAAAGGCGACCGACGTAGCCGATACGCAGCGCCGCACCTAGCTCCGCCTCGCGGCGTGACAGCGTCGGCGCATCCGCACCATTGGCGATGTTCTCGACCCGCGCGGGCAGAAATCCAGCCCACTCACGCAGCACACTTGCGGTAAGCCTGCCGGGACAAACCACGCGATCCAGCCAATCTCGAAATACAGCGAGATCAGCGAGCATCGGCGGCAGATTGCCCTGGGCGTGCGCGACCAAGCGCAGATCTTCGCCTCTGACCTTGCAACGGACCGTCGCCTCGTTGGCATCAACAATCCCAAGCGGCACCACGACGGCAGGCTTAACGCGAGTTATAGCCCGCGTCAGCGCGCGCACCCTGCCCTCGCGATCACAGCCACGGCCGTCCACCTCAATGGCATTCAATTGCGGATGGAAAGTCCGAAAGCGAGTCGGATCATTGCAGGTCTGACCGCGCACCATGGCGACCACCGGATCAAATCCACACCCGGCCAAGTGCTCGCAAATGCGGTCCAGCCAAGTTTCGACGCCGCCCACGGGCGAAGCGGTTTGTGTGCAAAAGAGGATTCGCTTCACGTTGCCTGATCGGCATCCGTCGGCGGTTGCAGAAAGCGCTGCAATTGGGCCTCAAAGTTGCGACGACTCAACTCGGTATTGCCAAGCTCGGCCACTGCCTCGGCAGCAACCCGGTAGCTTTTTGCATCGCTGGCAAATGCACTCAAGCATTCGGCGATCCGCTCCGGATTCAGCGTCGTGCAAACCAATCCGAGCGGATGCTTGCTCGCGAAGTCGACCAGCGATCCGTAAGCCGGCGCATGCACCATGATCGGCCGCCCGACACTTGCGTAAGTGCTGAGCTTGGTCGGAAACGACAACTCGGCCAAGGCGCGACCCGATTCCTCAAACGGTTGCGGCAGGTACAGCAAATCACAATCGCGCAGACGCTCCCGCACCTCGTGGTCAGATAAATGACCTAGATACTCGATCAATGCAGGCTGCTTGGCCGACAGCGTAATCCGACCCGTCATCAGCAGCAGACGGACGCGCTTACCAGCGACCTGCCAATGCAGCTGCGACAACGCGCCTTGCAAGGCTTTCCACGCCGATGGGCAATACATGCCTCCGCAGAATCCGACCCGGAATTCGGTCGAACTGGTGGCTTCGGTCTTGGCTTCCACGCGATCATCGACGCCACGTCGAACGACTTGGCAGCGCGCGCCGAAGCGCTTGGCATAGTTTGCGGCCATCGATTCACCGATCACCGCAGTGCGCTCGGCAACACCCAGCAAGGTCGCAAAGCGCCGGCGCGTACGGCGGCGGGTCAACAAATCCAAATTGCGCTCAGCGATGAGGTGTTCGACGTCGTCCCACACCTGCACCAGCAGTGGCAGCCGCAACTTGGAATGCAGCCGTGCCCCGATATCGATGACCGTGGTCATATTCAAGAGGGTCCAGATCCGCTCAACCTTACTTACGCGTGCAAACTCGCCGACCTCGCGCGCCAGTCGATCCATCTCGCTTTCGTAGTGACCGAGCCTGCTTGCCGCCGCAACGAAAGTGCCAATCCATCCGCCAAGCTTGCGCACTGATACCTCGCTTGGGCAGGCGAAAACGCGCAACTCAAACCCCATTGCATCGATGTCGCCGGGCTGCCAATTGCGATCAAGCAAAGCCGCGATCACGAACCGCTGCGGATCGAGCAAAGCGAGCATTTCTCGCAATAGCAATTCGCCGACATTGCGGTGCCCCGGAATCGCGCCCACCAGCAACAAGGTTTTGCCGACGGCCAGCGAATCGCTCTGCAAAGTCGGTACTGCTGGCCCCACAACGCTAGATGCGTCAGCCAACGCCGCGCTCATGCAACACCCGCACGATGCCTTCGAGGATGCTGTCCAGTCCTACTTCCACCTCCCAGCCGGGGAAGTGCGACCGCAGCTTGGCGAGGTCTGAGATATAACAAATATGGTCGCCGGCGCGGTTTTCTGGCACGTACTCCCACTGCAACTTGCGCGAAGCGATGGCTTCCAAGCGCGAGATGGCCTCCAACATAGAGACACTGTTATCGCGTCCACCGCCGATGTTGTATACCTCGCCACAGCGCGGTGCCGCGTAAAAGCGTTCAATCAAACGGCAGACA
Source organism: Pseudoxanthomonas sp. (assembly GCA_031408455.1). Lineage (GTDB taxonomy): Bacteria > Pseudomonadota > Gammaproteobacteria > Xanthomonadales > Xanthomonadaceae > JANNWF01. The sequence goes on from JANNWF010000124.1 coordinate 6,956, forward strand.
TCGCTGGCGTCGATATTGTCGCGAACCTGTTTGCCCAGATAGCCAAACACTCGATACGGTCGCCCCGCAACGACGCAGCGCGCAAGGTAGGCGAGAAAGCCATGCAACTCCGCACCGCTATGCGCCGAGCCGGTCAAACACCCGCCGCGCAGACAGATGGTTTTCATGCCGAAATAGCGGCCGTACTCTTGCACCATCACGTCGGCAGCGACCTTGCTGGCACCAAACAGGCTGTGTTTGCTTTGGTCGATTCGGCAGGTTTCGTTGATGCCACCAACATCTTCGGCACGCGCATATTCCCAGCGCGTGTCCAACTCGATCAATGGCAGTTCGTTGGGGGCGTCACCATAGACTTTGTTGGTGCTTAAGAAGCAAAACGCGGCCTCGGGCCGAAAGCGGCGCGTGCCTTCAAGCAAGTTCAACGTACCACCGGCGTTAACGTCAAAATCGTCAAACGGCCGACTGGCGGCGAGGTCGTGGGAAGGCTGCGCAGCGGCGTGCACGATCAGATCGACCGGCAAGTCTTCCAATATTTTCAGTACGGCAGCGCGGTCTCGAATATCGACTACATGATGGATGTAGTCAGGGCAATCTTGCTTTAGCCGGCCGAGATTCCAACTGGTGTCTCCATCGGGTCCAAAGAAATCGGCCCGCATGTTGTTGTCGATGCCGTGCACCTTCCAGCCCAAGGCGGAAAAGTGGCGGACGGTTTCAGAGCCAATCAGCCCGGCCGAACCGGTAACCAGAAGCACGCGGCTAGTCATTAGGATCGGTCATTAGGATCGGTCATCGGCATTGGACATGCGCAGGTTCTCAAAGATCGCATCGGCATACAGCACACGGGTGCCATCTCGGCTGCAAAACTGCTCCACGTTGCCGCGGAAAATGAAGCCAAGCTCGTGCAGGCGAGCGTGGATGGAGCCGAACAAATGCTGGCTTTCGTACAACTCGTAGAAAGAAACCTCAAGCACGACGAAACGCGCCGCTTGCAAGGTCTCAACGCCGCCGTTGATCACGCCCATCTCAAAGCCTTGCACGTCAATCTTGACCAACCAAGGCAGTTCGGGCTTGGCTGATGCTGCGCGCATCCAGTCGTCCAGCCGTTCCAATCGCACGTCAACTTCGGTGTGGGCGGCAGAATGGGGCCATTCTTGCTGATGCAGCGCAGCCATCGGAAGCAACGACGAACTGGGTGAGAACGCGCTGCTGAACATGCGCTGGGTGCCGGCTTGCTCACTCAACCCAACATTGTGTGCACTCACCTGCGGGTCACTGCCATGGGTCGCGCGAAGCTCGGCGAATACCGCGGGCAAGGGTTCAAAAGAATGCACCTGGGCGCTTGGCCAGAGCTGCCGAGCGAGGGTGGCGAACTGCCCGCTATTGGCTCCGATGTCGAACACCGTCGCGAAGCGCTGATGCTTCAACACCCTCCACGCTTCCAACTCTTGCTGTTGTTTTCGCAATCGATTCGCTGCTCGCACGTTTTTGAGCAAGCGGACCTCGATGCCGAACGCATTCAAGGCAGCGTGCAGCAGTCGACTGCTGAGTTTGGCAAGTTTCTGGACAGGACTGGTCATGCGAGGCGGTGGAAGTAAAATGCTGGGGCGGACGGAAACATGGGAAAGTGAAAGGCGCTACGCGGGCCGCTTTCGCTAACCTGCCTTCGACTCAAAGCTCGCCAGCAAATGGTCGCGCAGCGTCATCGTCCACGGCACTGATTGACGATGGCGGAGGTCACGCAGTCCGGGCATGGATTGCAACAGTCGGTGAGGCAATCGGTACCACCCACTTCGACGACGCAGCCCCCAATAGCGGGCTTCGAGCAACTCACGAAAGCGAACGCGCAGCGGCGCATGGCGATGTGGAATTCTCTGCACTTGACCGATGCGCAGACCCAACTGGCGCGCCACATGCTGCAAGAACTTGGCAGAGACTACCGACAGGTGTTGCGGGGTCTGCAGATACCAGTGCCCCGCGCCTAGCCAGCGCCATGTCCATGCGTCCATGTCCGCTGAACTCAGCAACAAGATGCCGCCGGGTTTGAGAAAGCGCGCAGCCAAGCCAATCCCAGTAGCGGGGTCTGGCAGGTGCTCAATCACATCAAATAGGGTCACCGCATCAAACTGGCCAGCCCACCCAGGGTCGGTGGATCCGAGGCGGTCACCGATTATCTCAACCTGATGGCGATCACGGGCAACTTGGATGGGTTCGTGCGCGCTTTCAATGCCATGCCGTTGCCATGCCGACGGCAATCCCGCCAAGAAGTCGCCGGTATGGCAGCCGATGTCTAGAACCTTGCAGGCGGTCTCGGGGCGATGCCGTAACAGCAGTTGGCGGCGCGCACTCGACCACGCGGCGTTGTCTTCAAACCGATACAACATGTCAGCGGCGGGCGTCGCTTGGTACATGGCGATCAGCGCTTCTTCGGTCGGCACTGGATGCCGTTGGCCAAGACCGCAAGCAACACAACGCATGAGTCGACCCGGATCGTAACCAGCCATCGCCGCAGTTTCGTCAAACTCGCTGCACGCCCCGCAATCGCTGAGTTCGCCGCTGCCACAACTGCGGCAGACAAGCGGATCAGCCATCGCCATTGCGCGCCCACGGCTGCGACCACGCATGTGCGGATGCGACGAGGTAACGCCGCGAGTCAGGCGGAAGTCCGGAGCCAAATACATCGCGCGCCGCAACGTGTAAGCGGCATACAGCCTCGTTACGCCAGACATACTCAACACCCGGAATGGCGAGTCCGAGTCCAAGCACATACTCGCCTGCGGCGAGTGGAAAGCGCTCAAACCGACAGTCGATCTCGTAGCGACCCGGCGAGACCGCAAACGCAAGGTTGTGGTCAGGCGTAGTGGAGCAGAGCAGCAAAGGCACACCGTCGGCGGTGCTGACTTGCAGCACCGCCGAAAAACTACGGAATGCTTTGCTCACTTCAAAGCCGATCCGAAAATGGGCGGGCTCCCAACTCGCAGTCTCGTCGACCGCTATCTCATTCGCTGCGGACAACAACTGCAGACTGATGACGCGGGCGTCAAACGGAGCATCGGCACCGAGGTCGTGATGGAAGAGGTATCCCGGCACTGCTGTGCCAGCGTCCCCGCGGACGACACTCGCCGCTTGCAGGTAATCACCGATTACTTCGCTGGGCTCACCGTTGCCGGCCACGCGCCCACCCTGCAACCACACCGCGCGGCTGCAAAGCTTCTGAATTGCGGCCATGTTGTGGCTGACAAACATCACTGTCCGCCCCTCGCGGGCAACGTCGCCCATCTTGCCGAGGCAGCGTTTCTGGAACTCGGCATCGCCGACCGCCAGCACTTCATCGATGATGAGGACATCTGGCTCAAGATGCGCCGCTACGGCAAAAGCGAGCCGCACATACATGCCGGACGAATAGCGCTTGACCGGGGTATCGATGAATTGCTCGACGCCAGCGAAGGCCACGATCTCATCGAACTTGCGGGCGACTTCGGCGCTACGCATGCCGAGAATCGCGCCATTCAAAAATACGTTTTCGCGGCCGGTAAGCTCGGGATGAAAGCCAGTGCCCACCTCGAGCAGACTCGATAGCCGCCCACGTACCACGGCGCGGCCTGTAGTCGGCGGGGTGATTCGCGAAAGGATTTTTAGCAAGGTCGACTTGCCCGCGCCATTGCCACCGATGATGCCAACCGCCTCGCCCGCCTGCACCTCAAAATTGACGTCTGAGAGTGCCCAGAAGTCTTCGGCGGCACGGCGGTTTTGCTGCCGGCCTTGACCCGTCATCGCTTTAAATGCGCGCACCAATTGATCGCTAAACGTGCGCTCGTGGGTCTCGCCTAAGCGATAACACTTGCCTAGGTTTTCGATGCGGATAGCGGGTGTGGTCATGGCTGTTGGCCGCGCCCAGCCACAAAAAAGCAAACATTCCGAGCACCGCACCCCAGTCCCGAGTCCCCAGTCCCCAGTCCCGCTTCTAAAAGCGACCACAGCCGCAAATGCTTACCCTCAGACCACATCGGCAAACGTACGCTCAACACGGCGGAAGAACGCCACGCCGCTAACGAATAACAACACCACCACCGTCAGCGACAACAGCATCGGCCCCAACGCTGGCGGTGCTTTGCCAAGCAGCGCCCAGCGAAAGCCCTCGACCACGCCGACCAAGGGATTGAGGCTATACATCCAACGCCACTGCTCTGGAACGATGCTAGTCGAGTAAGCGATGGGAGAGGAGTACATCCAGATTTGGGTAACAAACGGCACCATCAGACCGATATCGCGGTATTTGACGTTGAGCGCGGTAAGCCATAGGCCGACGGCGAGCGCGGTCAGCATGGCGATGAACACCAACACCGGCAGCAGCAGCAATTCCCAACCCGGCATGACGCGATACCACGCCAGCAGAATGACCAACAGCCCAAACGCGACGGCGAAATCGACCAAACCGGAGATGGTCTTGCTGAGTGGCAAAATCAGCCGTGGAAAATAAACCTTCTGCACCAGGTTGGCCGAGCTGACCAAACTATCGCTACTGCCGGTCAGCGCTTTGGCGAAGTACAGCCAAGGCAACAGCGCGGTCAAGGTGAACAGCGGATACGGCACGCCGTCCGAGGGCAGACCTGCAAAGCGACCAAAGATGAGGCTAAAAATCAGCATCATCATCACCGGCTGCACCACCGCCCAAGCCACACCGATGGCACTTTGTTTGTAGCGAATGCTGATGTCGCGACGGACCAACAGTTTCAGCAGATCTCGATACGCCCAAAGCTCACGCAGATCGTTGCGCAGCGAACGACCGGCGACCGAAATCTCGGTGACGTGGGCGTGGCCGAAAAACTCTTCTCGCAGAACTTCATCGGTACTCGGCAGCGCGAGTTCATCTCTTCTTTCACTCATGAGCGCACACCGCTGCCAAGGGTGCGATCGTGGGTGCTGCACAACCAGCGCCACGCGCTGCCAATGATGGAGTCAAGATCCGAACACGTGGGACGCCAACCCAAGTCGGCTTGAATGCGGGTTGCATCAGCCACTAGGGCGGGCGGATCACCCGCGCGTCGCGGCGAAACCGTTACTGGAATCTTGCGCTCGGAAATTCGCGATGCCGCCGCTACCAATTGCTTGACCGAGTGGCCAACACCGGTGCCGACGTTGTATGCGCGCGCGCCCGCTGCCCCGCCATCTAGCGCGTCCAGCGCCAGACAATGCGCCTGCGCCAGATCGCTGACGTGCACGTAATCGCGAATGCAGGTGCCGTCGGCGGTCGGATAGTCATCACCGTACAAGTTCAAACAAGGACGCAAGCCGAGCGCCGTTTCCAACAGCAACGGAATGAGATGGGTCTCCGGCGTATGCGCTTCGCCAATGTCGCCAGCTAGATCAGCACCCGCCGCATTGAAGTAGCGCAGGCTGATCGACCGCAACCGATGCGCAGTGCCGAAGTCAGCCAACATGCGTTCGATCATCAGCTTGGACGCGCCGTAAGGATTGATTGGTGCCTGCGGATGGTCCTCGCCTAACGGCAGCTGCTTGGGTTCACCGTAGGTGGCGCACGTGCTGGAAAACACCAGCTTTTCGATCGCATGATCGCGCATGGATTCGAGCAAGGTGAGCGTGCCGGCGACGTTGTTGCGGTAGTACTTGCCGGGGTCGGTGACCGACTCGCCCACGTAGGCATAGGCCGCAAAATGCATCACCGCCGCTGGCTGCCAGCGCTTGATGACCGCATCGAGACGCACGCGATCAGCGATATCGCCTTCTTCCAGCGGCCCCCACTGCACCGCCCAACGATGACCGTGAACGAGATTGTCAAACACGACCGGCGTGTGGCCCACTGCGGCCAAGGCTTTGCAGGCTTGGCTGCCGATGTAGCCGGCACCGCCAGTGACCAAGACCGTACTCATGGCCGCGCCATGTGGGGCAATTCAACCTGAAATGGGCGCACATTCATCAATGGCATTTCCGCAAGCCAAAGCCGCCAAGCGTCGTCATTCCGGCGCACGCCGGAATCCAGCGGTTGCTTCGCAAATCAAGGTTCCCACAGGGCTGGATCCCGGCCTGCGCCGGGATGACGAGCACTAGGGAACTGCCATTGCGCTCAGCCATAGTAATTTCGATACCACTCGACAAACCGTGGCACACCCACTTCAATCCCGATTTGTGGGCTAGTTCCCAGCAAGGTTTCGATGCTGCTGGAGTCAGCGTGGCTTTCAGGCACATCGCCGGCTTGCATGGGTAACAGCTCAACAATCGCTTTCCGACCGAGACATTGCTCCAGCACTTCCACATAACGCAGCAACTCAACGCTTTCGCTGCTGCCAACATTCAGCAAGCGATACGGCGCGCGACTGCTAGCCGGATCTGGTGCGAGCGAATCCCAATCGGCTTGGCCGCTGGGTGGCCGATCTAGCACGCCAATAACGCCATCGGCGATGTCATCGATGTAGGTAAAACTGCGGCGGTGGCGGCCGTGATTGAAGACCTTGATCGGCTCGCCAGCCAAGATTGCCTTGGTGAACAGGAACAGCGCCATGTCTGGCCTGCCCCACGGTCCGTAGACAGTGAAGAAGCGTAGCCCACTGCACGGCACAGCAAACAGGTGCGCGTAGCTGTGTGCCATCGACTCG
>JANNWF010000125.1:0-1604 GCA_031408455.1 Pseudoxanthomonas sp.
GTTGACGGCGGATGGGCGTGCACCGCCGTCAGTTGCCCTGCTTGATGCCGAGGATCGTCAATCCGGCGAACAGCGGAAATCCAGCATGCTGGGGTGTTGACGAAGGGTTATGGATCAATTCAAGTCTGACCCCGAATATCAACCTGACCCCGAATATCAACCCCGAATATCATGAGTCAGCATCAGCGATTGCCCAGCCGCGCCAGCAGCGACTTCAACGCCAGCGGCCTAAGTGGTTTGTGTAGTAACCAAGCGCCTGCGGTTTCGACCTCTCGGCGGATGGCTTCGCTGTGGTCGGCGGTGATGATGGCGGCGGGAATGTCGCCCATTTTGGCGCGCAGTTGTTTGAGCAGGGCGACGCCGGTGGACTCGAAGTCGAGGTGATAGTCCAGCAGCAGTAGGGCGGGGGTGTGGGTGGCGACGAGGTCGAAGGCTGCGCTCGGCGATGCGGCGGCGAGCACGTCGCAGCCCCAACTGCTGAGCAAGCCGTGCATGGCGGCGAGCACGCTGGCGTCGTTGTCGACTACCAGAATGCGCTGCAGGATCGGCTCGCCGATGCTGTCGCGCGGGGCGCTGGCGGCGATCTGCTGGGGCGCGCAAGCGGGCACGGTGATGGCAAAGCAGGAGCCGCGTCCGGGCACTGATCGCAGGTCGATCGGATGGCCGAGCAACTGCGCGAGGCGTTCGGCAATCGACAAGCCTAAGCCCAAGCCCTGGCCGCCGTGACGCAGGCGCCGAAATTCTTCGAAGATGATCGCTTGATCGGCGATCTCGATGCCGGGGCCGCTGTCCCAGACTTCGATGCGCAGCGTTTGGCTGCGTCGCCTCACGCCCAGCAAGACGCCGCCGTCTTTGGTGTAGCGCACCGCGTTGGCTAGAAAGTTCTGCACGATGCGGCGCAACAACTGCGGATCGGAATTGGCCCACAGCCGACACGACGATGCGCGAAAGCGCAGGCCCTTTTCATCGGCCAGAATTCGAAACTCGGCGGTCAGCGGCGCTAGCAGATCATTGATCGCGAAGGGTGCAAGCGTCGGCGACAAGCCGCCGGCGTCCAATCGCGAGATATCCAGCAAACCACCCAGCAAGTTTTCTGCCGCCGTCAGCGAGCCTTCGACTTGACTGCCCAAGGCGCGCTGATGGCCTTCACTCAATTGCTGGGTCAAGGTGTGAGCGAACAGGCGCGCGGCATTCAACGGTTGCGCCAGATCATGGCTTACCGCGGCCAGAAAGCGCGTCTTGTCGCGGCTGGCGCGTTGCGCGGCGGCACTGGCCTGAGCCAGTTCCGTGGTGCGATTTGCCACCCGTTGCTCCAACGTTTCGGCGATGCCTTTCAGTTCGTCTTCGGTACGGCGAAAGTCGGTGACATCGGTGAATGTGGCGACGAATCCGCCGCCGGGCATGGGATTGCCACGGATCTCGATGATCGCGCCATCGGCAAATCGACGTTCACTCAAATGCGGCGTGCCGGCGCGCATATGTAGCAGGCGACGCTGCACTTCCTGCTCGACATCGACATCGGATACATCGGCGCCTGCACCACCACGCGTCGCCTCCATGTTGCGCAAGGCCATATTGCGCAGCGCAAAGCGGGCGAGATCAGA
>JANNWF010000126.1:0-7732 GCA_031408455.1 Pseudoxanthomonas sp.
CGGGCTGGTTTTTTGCGGCCATGCTGCTGATCATCGGTGGTCGCTATCTGGTGTTTGCGACGCTGTATGGCATGCGCCTGTACTGGGCACTGGGCCTCGTCCTCGCCGCCGCGGGCTTGGCGCTGGGCTACTTGAAGGCACCTGCGTCTGTCGCTGCGGTCACTGGCGCCAGCATCGAGATGGTCTTCGCGGTGATCTGCCTGGTCGAGCATCGTCGTTGGGCGCGCTCGCACAATTCGTCTGCGCCGACCGCACTTCGGGGCTCAGATTAGTTCTGGTGTTGAGGCTTTGCGTAACCCATGCACGGCTGGGTGAGACTTCACGCGACCATCGAGCACATGGCGTGGTGCTGCCCGGCCTGCATTGACATGCTGCGTGGCGACGTAGCGCTGCCGCGTAGAATGGCTCCTCCAACCACTGCAACATTGGGGCGCGACGATGGCAAGTTCTGGATCTGGTTCCGGCAAGGCACCTACGCTGGTGGTTTGGGTGATCTCGCTGGTGCTCTACATCGTGGCATTGGCAGCGGCTTTCGGGGTCGTGTCCATCGGAGGGCAGATCGCCATGTGGTGCTGGATCATCGGATTCGGACTGCTCTTGGTTGCTTGCCGGGTGCGCGGTTTATAGCTCGGATTGGATTGCAGGTGCTTGAAACGCAACTTGCAAAGTCATGAACCCCGAGTTAAAGCGGCCCTCTCAGCTTGCTGGCCGCATTGGCTACACGGTCTGGATCGCAGGCCGCCACGTCACCCACGACGGCCGCCGCGGCGAAACCCACGTCGAGCGATTTCCCGACTGATGGCAGTCCCTGCGCCTGTGCATGAGCGGGATGAGGCCGGGCCATTGCCCAGACGGGCAATGACCGACAGGTTGCTAGCGCATGGATCGGCCGCTTCCTTGCCCTGCCTCAGCAGACTCAGCGATTCAAATCGGGTGCGCGTCGCTCTCCGGGCAAGGGTGGCACTGGATAAAGCGGACGCAGATCCCATGCGCCGCGTTCCGCAGCCGAGCGCTCGAGTTCGGCTTGCGCCGATCTACTCACCACGGTAGAACCAGGGTCAGGGTCTATCCCGGTCATGCTCGCCAGCACGAAAAGGAGCGGTGTCATGCCTCGAATACGTGACCTCATTCTGCTGCTCTCTTGCGGTGGCGGTGTGATCCGCATCATCTCTGCGCGAAAGGCAACCAAGCAGGAAGGCTCCCACTACCAGCAGTGACCGCCATGAAAGCCGAATACGATCTTTCCACGATGAAGTCGCGCAAGAATCCCTATGCAGCGAAACTGAAGAAGCCGGTTTCCATGCGCCTCTCAGAGGATGTGGTGACCTACTTCAAAGGGATGGCCAGTGAAGCTGGCGTTCCATATCAAAGCCTGATTAATTTGTACTTGCGCGACTGCGTCATGCAGCACCGCAAAGTGAAAATTGCTTGGCCGAGTGGCAAGCCATCGGCGACCGAATCGTAGCTACAAGCCATGGGTTCAGTGATGTTACCTGCCGATCAGCTTCCCTGCAGGCTCGCCACACCTACGGATCGGTTGCCTTGAAGCGACTCAAAAATCGAGGCTGGCAATGGCAGCGCGCCCGCTTCGAATGTTTGTTTCGGAATGACGGAGGGCATCGGCATGAACTATGACGATCAGCGCATTGATGACACGGTTCTGGCACTGCTGGCGGCGTTCAGTGCTAGAGACGGCCACACTTGGAAAGGCTTTGACTTCGAAGTAATGAACCGCCTGCACGCACGCGGGTTCATTGGCAATCCGGTGAACAAGAACAAAGGCGTCTACCTCACTGATGAGGGCATGGAGCGCGGCGGGCAACTCGCCGAGACGCTTTTTGGGAGCCACTCCGTAGCCCGCAAGTAGCCGTTTGCTCAATCAGACCTGCGCGAGCAAGGTTGCGTCAGTTCACTGTTGAAAATGCCACGTGACCTGATGGTGCCTGGCGCTGACCGCAGCTGGTGAACCGGAACGCCATCGATTCAAACGTCGCACTTTCGATCTTGCGACTGGCATGAACGCCAGGGGATGACAGATCGTCGATCTGGATGCGAATGGATGGGGTATTAGGCGACAGGTATTGGGTTGACGGGTGTCTGGGCAACGTGCGGGGCACTGCATGGAGTTGTGCAGTAGATCCTTGAACTGTCGCCTCGATCAATCGTCAGCTCCCGCCCGCTCTTGCCCACCCATAACGCCATCAATCCATTCAACGTAGTGGCTCAGGCGAACATTTCAGTTGGTTTGACCATAGCGTCCGGGCCGGGCAGTCATCACGTGTCCTTGGGCGACTTTCCACGAGGCAAGTCCGGCCACTAACCACTGATCCTCGATCTGGATCAGCACCGGGCCGCCGCTGTCTCCGTTTCCCAAAATGCCCTCAAGCGGCAGGGCCGCCGGTGGCTCGTCGAACACGTAGCAGAGCCAGCGCTCGTAGGCGCTGGTGATGGTGTTGAACGCGCGACGAAGCTCGGTACGGTTGGGGCCTTGGGGATCGTGCCCCGTGGCTCCCGTGCTGGTCGCGCCGTTGCCCACGATCTTGGCGATCTGCGCTGGCTCCTCATTGTCGCGATAGATCGCGACAGGGGCGACATCCGTCACCGGTTGGCTCAGCTTGATCAGTGCGATGTCGTCCGAGGAGGCAAGAAACACCACGATCAACATGGCCTCGCCGCTGGCCATGGCCTGATCGATCAGTGTTTGCGGCAGCGTCTTGTACCCGGAGTGCACGACGACGCGCCCGACGTCCCTCGGCACCCGGTTGATTGCGATCTCCTTGAGCTCCCCGTGCGCCGGAAGCGTATGCGCGGCGGTGATAACCCACTGCGGAGCAATCAATACGCCGTGCCCCTCGCCGGGCATGTCAGCCAGCGCTGGTAACACTGGCGACCCTGCCCAACAGCCTGCCGCGCAAACGTTTGCTCAGCATGGCCGCACTGCGCCTTTCGCGTCGTCTGCACTCGCTGCGGCGAACAGTGTGGTTGGATTCAACGGAACAACCGCCATGTTCAAGCCCCCGAATCTGCGTGCAGCCCTGCTGCTGGCCACGATTGCAACCCTAGCCGCTGCCTGCACCACCGTGCCCAAGGAGACCGCCATGTCGCGCCCTGCCATCGCCACGCTTGACCTGCCAAGTTTCATGGGCCGCTGGTGGGTGATCGCCAACATTCCCTACTTTGCCGAGCGCGGCAAGCTCGCCAGCTCGGACAACTACAGTCTGCGCGCCGACGGCGGCATCGATGTGGTGTATGCCTATCGCAAGTCGTTCGACGAAACCACCGAGCGCACGCTCAAAGCCAGCGCGCGACCGCTGGAAGGCAGCGGTGGTGCGCACTGGAAGCAGCGCTTCTTCGGCGTGTTGTCGGTGCAGGTGCAGGTGCTGGAAGTTGATCCAAACTATCGCTGGGCGCTGATCGGCAACCCCAAGCGCAGCCTGGCCTGGGTGTTCGCGCGCGAGCCGCAGATGGACGCGGCGACCTATGCCCAGCTGGTCGAGCGGCTGCGCCCACACGGCTACGATCCCGCCGACCTGCTACGAATCGCCCAAGCGCCTGCGCAAGTCGGCCAGCCAGGATTTCAATAGCCGAGCTTTGCTCTGCCGCGCCCGCACCGCAGAAAGGGCAGCGCGCGGCGCGGAGCGAAATAGGGGTCCGAAACTGGGGTCAGTCAGACCTTTGTTCCCCTGCGCCTCGAAGGACACAGAGGGCCTCGCTACCCTGCCAGTCGGCCGGCAGCGGGTGTGTACGCCAGAGCACAGATGGCGGCGTCGAAGCGGCATATTCTCGGGGCGGGTAGGTGCCTGCCGCCGCACTCTGATAACCGGTCGACTGGCGGGCGCTCCGAGCCTGTAGCGTCAGAGCCAAGGGAGTCGTGCGCATGAACGCCAAGCCACAGCCCGCCGTCTGGGTGCGCAGGCTGGCCCTGTCGGCAGTGTCGTTGCTGGTACTTGTTGCGCTGGCGGGCTGCGTGGTCAGCCGACAGTCGCATTCCACGACGCAATCGCAATCGATTGATCTGCAGCCAGGAGTATTGGCATCTAGCGGTATCGCCTTCATCACGCCGAACTCGTTCACCGGGCAAGAGGAAGACATCCAAGCCTTGGCACTGGCATTCACCGAGGCATTGCGAGAACAGCGCCCGACGATGCGCGTCATGTCGCTTCCAGAGACGCTCAGTTCGATCAACCGCGCGGGGCTCGCCCGCGACTACCGGCAAATGTTCGAGGATTACCAGCTGACCGGCATCTTGGAGCGCGACACGTTGCGCAAGGTCGGCGAGGTGATCGGCGTACGCTACCTTGCCCAGCTCAAGCTTGGTGCCTTCCGCCAGGAATCGAGCGACCGCTGGAAAGCGGCGGGCTTGCGGCTGGTCGAGACTAAAACCACCTCGTTGCGCCTGTATCTGCAGATCTGGGATGCCGACCACGGCACCATCGCTTGGGAGGGCGGGCAGGAACTGACCACTGCCCACGATTCGATACGGGAGAAATCGATCCCGTTCAACACCGCCGTACGGCAGTCCGCCGTTGAGTTGATAGCGCGCTTGCCGCAATAGTCCAAACGACTGTCGGCAACGGTCAAGCGGCGGCCGCTGCGTCTCCCCCGTGCTCACTGCACGGGCACCACGACACGCGATTCAATGTGCTACTCGGCGCCCAAGCAACGAAACACCTGCACGATCGCCGCCGCACTGCGCGCTGCATCGTCTTCGCTTGTGGCCCAGTTCGATACCGAGATGCGCATCGCTGCCATTCCGTGCCAGACGGTGCCGCCGAGCCAGCAGGTGCCTTCCTGCTGCACGCCGATGATGACGCGGCGGGTGATCTCATCGTCGTCGGCGAAGCGGACCAGTACCTGGTTCAGCACCACGTCGTTGAGAATGCGGATGCCGGGTTCGGCGGCGAGCAGTTGCGCCATTTGCCGGGCGCGCGCGCAGCATCGATCAATCAGCGCTTCGATGCCGTCGCGGCCCAGCGTGCGCAGCGTTGCGTAGACCGGAACGCCGCGCGCACGCCGCGAAAATTCGGGCACCCAGTCGACCGCGTCGCGCTCGGCACCTTTGCTCTGGATCAGATAGGCAGCCGTCGAGGTCACGGCCGCGCGGTGGTCATCATGTTCACGCACGATGACCACGCCACAGTCGTAGGGCACGTTCAGCCATTTGTGCGCATCGGTGGCCCAGGAATCCGCGAGGTCGATGCCATCGGCAAGCGGATGTTGCGCTCGACTGGCGCGCGCCCACAGCCCGAACGCGCCGTCGACGTGCAGCCACGCACCGTGTTCGCGCGTTATCTCGCCGATCTCGCGCAATGGGTCGAATGCGCCGGTATTCACGTTGCCGGCTTGCGCGATGACGATGGTTGGCCCGTCGAGTTGTGCCATCAGTTCGCGTAGCTTGTCGGCGCGCATGCGACCCTGCGCATCGGTTTCTACCCGCCGCAGTGCGCGTGTGCCGAAGCCGAGGTAGCGCAGCGCCACGTCGATGGTGATGTGCGACTCGGCGGAGGCGACCAGGTTGATCCGCGGCGCGCCGTACAGCCCGTCGGCTTCGACGTCCCAGCCGGCACGGCGCAGCACGCCATGTCGCGCCGCCGCGAGGGCGGTGAAGTTGGCCATCTGGCAGCCGGTGACGAAACCCACGCCCGCATTCCGCGGCAGGTCGAACAGTTCAAGCAACCACTCCGCGGCCACCTCTTCCACCACCGCCACCAGCGGCGAGATGACATAGATGCCCGCGTTCTGATCCCAGCTCGACAGCAGCCAGTCCGCCGCGAGCGCAACCGGATAGGAGCCACCGATCACGAAGCCGAAATAGCGCGGCGAGGCGCAGGCCGAGGTGCCGCGCTCCGCCTGCGCGGCCAGCAGATCGAGTACCGCGGCTCCGTCTTCCCCTTGCAACGTCAGCGACGACCGCAATGCCCCCAGCAGTTCTGTGCGGCTGGCGCGCGCGTCGACATGGCGCTCGGGCAGATTCCGCAAATAGTCGGATGCGTGGGCATGAGCCCGGTCGAGAAGTGACGCGAACGGCTCACTGTTCATGGCGGCGTTCCTTGCGGGAGCGTTGATTGATTGAAATGTGCGTGGGAGCTTCCGAGCACAGAGTAGTACAGGGCCAGACTCAATCCGGTGCAACCTCGCTGGCGGGCAGCCCCTCGCGCAGCGGCCACGTCACTGCGAGCGCCCGCTTGGCATTCGCCGAAAGCTTCTTGGTGGCCGCCTCGACTCGGCTTGCAGCCGCTCGCGAATCGCACGAAATCGCCGCCAGCATCCGCAGCGGCCGGCGCATGCGTGTGTAGGCAGCGCCCTTGCCGCTCAGGTGACGAGCAAAACGCGTCTGCAAATCCGGCGTGATGCCGCAGTACAGCGCGCCGCCGCTGCATTCGAGCAGGTAGACAAACCACTGCTTCGCTGTCTCGCCGGAGACGCACGGGTCGGGCAGAGCGCTTGGGTCGGGGTCGTTTTGAGCTGGCATCTCGACGGTTGCGATACGCTGTCCTCAGGCGGGTGTGGCAGGGTGCGAGGACTCAGAAAGTTACTGTCGCTGATCCATCTTGAAGGTCAAGGTGACTTCGTAGTCGGGCCGCAGCGAGTTGGATAACCTGCCCCTTTGGTTTTGGTGGTGAGCCGGGAGCACTCCGCTCTCGCTGGCGCGGCTTGTGGCCTTTCGTCACACTGCCGCGCATGCACGCTGTTTCCGAGCCTCGCGTCGATGCTGATGCGCTGACAATTCTGTTGCTCGGATCCGGCGGATTCATCGGCGGCTACGTCGCGTCGGTTTTGACCGCAGCGGGTTGCAAGGTACTGCGCGTCGTCCGACCGGGCAAGGCGCTCAACGACGGGGATATCCCCTGTGATCTTGCGTTGATGCGGGAGCCGGCCGATTGGCTGCCATGGCTCGGCGGCGTGGACGCGGTAGTCAATGCATCCGGGATTCTGCGCGAGACGCGAAGCGACAGTTTCGCGGCC
Source organism: Pseudoxanthomonas sp. (assembly GCA_031408455.1). Classification (GTDB taxonomy): domain Bacteria; phylum Pseudomonadota; class Gammaproteobacteria; order Xanthomonadales; family Xanthomonadaceae; genus JANNWF01. The sequence goes on from JANNWF010000126.1 coordinate 6,967, forward strand.
GTGCATGATTCTGCGCCGCTCGCACTGGCCAAAGCCTGCGTGCAGGTGGGTATCACTCGCTTCGTGCAGATTTCAGCGTTGGGGTTGCCTGAAGACGGTGAGTTCGTTGCCAGCAAGCATCGCTTTGATGATGCGTTGCTCGAATGCCTGCCGTCGGCACTGATTTTGCGACCATCCGTGGTGTTCTCGGCGACGGGATCGTACGGAGGTACGTCACTTCTGCGAGCGTTGGCGGCGACTCCGATGCTGATGGCGCTGCCGGGAAGCGGACAATGGCAGGTTCAGCCTTTGGCGGCGGAAGATCTGGCCGCGCTGGTCGTCACGGGATTGCGATTGCGATGCCGCGGTTGTTACGAAGTTGGCAGCCAACTGCCGATGTCCCTGCGTGACTACCAACTGCATTGGCGCGTCTGGCTGAGAGTTGCCGGCCGACAAAGTTTGCATGTGCCAACGCTATTGATTGATCCTCTGGTTGCCTTGGGAGAGCGGCTCGGGCGCGGTCCCATGGGTACTACCATGTGGCGGATGCTCAAACGCGGCAACATCGCCCACCCCGATTCGCACGCGCGCCTGACGCAGGACTTTGGCCATGCCCCTCGCGACCTCGGCGTCGTTCTTGCAGCCAGCCCAAGTCAGACTCAGGACCGCTGGCATGCCCAGCTCTACCTGATGGCAATGCCACTCAAGCTCGCCACTATTCTGCTGTGGCTGATTTCTGCGGTGGCGGGCTGGCTGACGTCTCAGGCTCAGATCGAATCAATGGTGG
>JANNWF010000127.1:0-2570 GCA_031408455.1 Pseudoxanthomonas sp.
GGCCGACGTGGTGGCGTTGAAGCCTTCGCGGATCGTGATTTCGCCGGGGCCATGCACGCCGGATCAAGCCGGAATTTCCTTGGCCTTGATCGAGGCACTAGGTGCTCACCTACCGATCTTTGGTGTGTGCCTTGGCCACCAAGCGATTGGACAGGCGTTTGGTGGCGACGTGGTGCGGGCGAAGACGATCATGCATGGCAAGACTTCGCTGATTCACCACCACGGCCGCGGCGTGTTTGCTGGTCTACCGAATCCATTTACGGCGACGCGTTATCACTCCTTGGTGGTGGCACGCGAATCGCTGCCCGACTGCCTGGAAATCACCGCATGGACGCAAACGCCGGACGGTGAGTTCGACGAGATCATGGGCCTGCGGCATGCGACGCTTGCCATCGAGGGCGTGCAGTTCCACCCCGAATCGATCTTGACCGAACACGGCCATGCCTTGTTGCAGAACTTCCTGCGCGGCTGAGCGATGACTTCGGCCAAGCGCAACGATGACGCTCAGCGCTTGCCCGCTGTGATCACGCGGCCGACCCTGCGCGCAACCAGATGACTGCACCGGCCCGCCACGATGTGATCATCGCCGGCCTTGGCGCGATGGGCAGCGCTGCGGCGTACCAACTCGCGATGCGCGGCGCACGGGTGCTGGGGTTGGATCGCTTCACGCCGCCGCATGCATTCGGTTCCTCGCACGGGCAGTCACGGATTATCCGCACTGCGTATTTCGAGCATCCGGCGTACGTGCCGCTGCTGCAACGGGCGTGGCAGATCTGGCTGGATTTAGCGCTGCAGAGTGGTCGCGAGCTGCTGCGGCAAACCGGCGGCCTGATGATCGGACCGCGCGATGGCGTGCTGATCGACGGTGTGCTGCGCAGCGCCAAGCAGCATGGCTTGGCCCACGAGTTGCTCAGCGCCGACGCGGTGCGCGAGCGCTATCCGGCGCTGCGACCTAGCGCCGACATGCAGGCGGTGTGGGAGCCGGCGGCCGGCGTGTTGTGTCCGGAAGCCTGCATAGAGGTCCAGCTGCAAGCGGCCCAGCGGCATGGCGCGCAATTGCAGTTCGACGAAGCCCTGACGCATTGGACGCAAGACGGCGACGGCGTGCGCGTGATCACCACGAAAGGTGAGTACCGCGCTAAACAATTACTGCTGACCCCCGGCGCTTGGATCGGCTCCTTGCTACCGGCGCTAGCGCGCAGTTTCACGGTCGAGCGGCAAGTGTTGTACTGGTTCGATCCGGCCAGCGATCAATCACTTTTTGCGCCCGAGCGATGTCCCATCCACCTGTGGGAGACGCCTGCGCAGCGGTTCTTTTATGGATTTCCGGATCTGGGCAGCGGGGTCAAAGTCGCGATCCATCATGAGGGCCAGCGCAGCGATCCGGATCGCTTGAACCGGGTCGTGTCGCCGACCGAAATCGCCACGATGCGGGCCTTGCTGGCGCAGTACTTGCCGGCCGCCAATGGTGTGCTACGCAGCGCCGAGGTGTGCATGTACACCAACAGCAATGACGAACACTTCTGGATCGACCGACTGCCCGAGCAGCCGGCCGTGCTGTTGGCGAGCGCGTGTTCGGGGCATGGCTTCAAGTTTGCCAGCGTGCTGGGCGAGGTATTGGCCGACCTGTTGCTGAGCGGACGCAGCGCGTTTGATCTGAGCTTGTTCAAGCGCCGCTGATCCGATTCGCGAGCACCATCACCCGTAAACTGTGCCGCCGCGTTGACGGCAATCGGTAGCCTACCAACGCCTGACACCCGCCACTCTGGATGAGTTCGCACGCATGCCGTTCACCCCTCAAGAAGCCCTGCAACGCGTCATCGAACATCGCGAGATATTTCATGACGAGATGGTCGATTTGATGCGCCAGATCATGCGTGGCGAAGTCTCGCCGGTGATCTGCGCGTCAATCCTAGCCGGTCTGCGGGTAAAGAAAGAAACCATCGGCGAGATCGCGGGTGCGGCGCAAGTGATGCGCGAGTTCTCCGCCAAAGTCGAAGTCAACGATGCGGATAATTTCCTCGACATCGTCGGTACCGGCGGGGACGGCTCGCATACCTTCAACATTTCAACCGCGGCAATGTTTGTGGCTTCGGCGGCGGGTGCCAAGGTCGCCAAACACGGCAATCGCAGTGTGTCCTCCAAATCCGGCAGCGCCGACGTGTTGGAGGCGTTGGGAGCAATCATCGAGCTGCAACCGGCGCAGGTCGCGGCTTGCATTGCCGAGACTGGTATCGGCTTCATGTTTGCGCCGATCCATCATCCGGCGATGAAAAACGTCGCGCCGGTGCGCCGCGAAATGGGCGTGCGGACGATCTTCAATATTCTCGGCCCACTCACCAATCCCGCCGGTGCGCCGAACATCTTGATGGGCGTGTTTCATCCCGATCTGGTCGGCATTCAAGTGCGCGTGCTGCAACGCTTGGGCGCGCGCCGTGCGCTGGTGGTGTGGGGGCGTGATGGCATGGACGAGATTTCGCTGGGCGCGGGCACCTTGGTCGGCGAACTGATCGATGGCCGCATTCGCGAGTATGAAATTCACCCCGAAGATTTCGGTATCCCGATGGCCG
>JANNWF010000128.1:0-4660 GCA_031408455.1 Pseudoxanthomonas sp.
TTAGATCCGACGACATCGTTGCCGGCCTTCCTAGAAATGCAGGGCCAAATGGCGTCCTTCCTGGCTTCCGGCGGTGCCGAAGTGCGGGTGCAGGACACCTCGGTCATCCGTACGCCATAAGCCCCGAATCGAGGACACTCCATGAACCGCACAATTCAGATGTCTAGCCTGCCGTCGTCCGGCAAACACTCGACCTTGGCGCTTGGCCGGCGGCATAGTCCGCTGGCGCTGGCCGTCGCGGCCGTATTGCTCGCTCCGGCCGCCAATGCCATTGAGATCAGTGCTGGCGAACTGACCGGAACACTCGACACCACGGTGTCGTACGGTTATTCGTCGCGTCTGCAAGAACAGGACGACGGCTTGATCGGCAAGGCCGTATTCAATCCGCTGCTGGCCTCGCAGATCGCAGGATTGCAAAGCCAGGGTCGTTTTCTTGAAGCGCAAGCGCTACAGATTGCCGCTCGCGGCCGTTTTTCGGTCAACCGCGATGACGGCAACCTGAAGTACGATCAAGGCGATGCGATTTCCAGCGCCTTCAAGATCACCAGCGAACTCTCGTTGAATTACCGTGAGTCAGGCGCATTTGCCCGGGCCACGTATTTCTACGATTTCGAGAACGCCGATCGCGATGATTTGACTGAAGAAGCCCAGGACTTGATCGGTAGCCGCTTCCGTCTGCTGGATGCATTCGTCTTCCACAACTTCAGCATCGGTGAGTCAGTCACCGCCAACGTCCGCGTTGGCCGGCAAGTGATTAGCTGGGGCGAGAGTACTTTCATTCAAGGCGGCATCAACGTCATCAACGCGGTCGACCTGTCGGCACTGCGTGTTGCTGGCGCGGAATTGAAGGAGGCGTTCCTGCCGCTCGATGCGGTCTACGCATCGTTTGGTCTGACCGAAAACCTGTCACTCGAAGCCACTTATTTGCTCGAGTTCGAAGAAATCGAGATTGACGCCTCTGGCACCTACTTCAGTGCCAACGACTTTGGCTCCCCCGGCGGCACTTACGTCATGCTTGGCTTCGGCACTGTGCCGCAGCCGGTCAACGATCCTACCCTCTACGGCGATGTATGCCTGAGCGGAGCTGCAGGTTTTGGTCGTAGCGATACTGGGCTGCCAGCGGCTCTGGTCGGTGCGGGCTGCGGTGCATCCTTCCCGCGTGCACCCACTCGCTACGCCAAGGATAGCGGTCAGTACGGTTTGGCGATGCGTTATTTTGCTTCTGAACTGAACGACACGGAGTTCGGTTTCTATTACCTGAAATACCACAGCCGTGTGCCGGTGATCTCTGGCAACGCCATCACCAGCAGCAGCCTGAGCTCGGGTCGTTATTTCCTCGAGTATCCGGAGGGCATCAACCTCTACGGCATGAGCTGGAACACCTCGCTGCCGTATGGTGTGGCATGGCAGGGCGAAGTGACCTATCGCGATAACCAGCCTTTGCAGATCGACGATGTCGAGGTGCTGTTCGCGGGAATCACCCCGATCAACGTGCTGGTTCCGCAGCCTGGTCTGCGCTTCCAAAGTCAGCTTGGTCAGTTCGCACCCGGCCAATATCTGCAAGGCTTTGAGCGTCACGAAGTCAGCCAGTTGCAACAGACCTTCACCAAGATATTCGGACCCGACAATCTGCTAGGTGCCGAGGCGGTTGCTGCGGTGCTAGAAGTCGGCGGGACCAAAGTCTGGGATCTGCCGGCTGCGTCGCTTTTGCGTTACGAGGGTGAGGGCACTGACACGGGTGGCGGCTTTGCCATTGACTCCGGAAACCTGCGCAATCCGCAGACTCAAGACCCAGACGGCTTCCCGACCCCCTTCAGCTGGGGCTATCGATTGGCAATCCGTGCGGACTACACCAACGTGTTCGGAGGCGCATTCAACGTATCGCCACGCGTGGCCTTCAATCACGACGTGAACGGCATCACGCCAGGACCGGGCGGCAACTTCCTCGAAGGGCGTAAGTCGGCGACTTTGGGTGCCGAGGCGACCTACCTCAACCGCTGGGCGTTCGATCTGAGCTGGACCCTTTTCACCGGTGGCAAGCCGTTCAACCAGATTCATGACCGCGACTTCGCCTCGTTCTCCGTCAAGTATTCGTTCTGATTTGCAGGCAGGGAGATAACCGCAATGCGCAATCCAAAGCTAAGCGCCATCGCCATAACCATCGCTTTCGCGATGGCGGCGACCGCCACCAACGCTGCTCCACCCGCTGATCAGATCGCCCGATTGGGGAAGGACTTGACACCCATGGGTGCCGAAGCGGGTCCCAACGCCAACGGCACCATCCCCGCCTATTCGGGCGGAATTAAAACCCCGCCGGCTGGCTTCAAGGTGGGTGCACATCACGCGGATCCTTTTTCCGGCGACGCTGTCGCAATCAAAATCACGCCCGCAAACTACAAGCAGTATGCCGATCAGTTGACTGTGGGTCAGCAGGGCATGTTCGCCAAATACCCGACGTTTGCGATGAACGTCTATCCAACGCGGCGCTCGGCATCCTTTCCGCAGCGGACTTACGACTTCACTCTCAAAAACGCGTCAACTGCCAAGCTGGTTCCAGGCGGCGATGGCGTCACCGATGCTGCGGAAGGTATTCCGTTCCCGATCCCATCCAATGGTTTCGAGGCTATCTGGAATCACAAGCTCAAGTACAAGGGTGTCTCCGTAGCGCGTTGGTCTAATCAGGCCGCACCAACGGCGTCGGGCCAGTACAACATGGTCCGCATCCGCGAAGAGGTGTTGGGTCTCTACTACAAGCCCGGCAACACCATCGCTGACATCAATAACATCCTGATTTACTTCTATCAGGTAGTCGAGAGTCCAGCGCGCCTTGCCGGTCAGGTGCTTTTGGTCCACGAGACTCTCAACCAGACCACCCAGCCACGGCAGGCGTGGATCTACAACCCGGGTCAACGGCGCGTTCGCCGCGCGCCCAACGTCGCCTATGACAATCCGGGAACCGCGTCCGACGCCCTGCGTACCAACGACATGACCGACATGTTCAATGGTGCGCTGGATCGTTTCGACTGGAAATTGGTCGGCAAGAAAGAGATGTACATGCCGTACAACTCATACAAGGTCCATTCCGACAAAATCACCTACAAAGACATCCTGAAGCCCGGGCACGTCAATCCAGACCTGTTGCGCTATGAGTTGCATCGAGTTTGGGTTGTCGATGCCACCCTGAAGGCCGGCAAGCGCCACATCAACTCACGGCGCACTTTCTATATCGACGAGGATAGCTGGCAGATTCTGGTGATCGACCACTACGATGGCCAAGGCAAGATGTGGCGCTACTCCGAAGCGCCGTCGATCAACTACTACGAAGTGCCGGTTTTCTGGAGCACGATGGAAAATCACCACGACTTGCGTTCCGGGCGTTACATCGCCACGGGTTTGGACAATCAGGAGCAGATGTACGACTTCTCGTTCCTGACCACGCCCGACGCGTTCTCGCCGCAGGCACTCCGCACCCGCGGCGTACGCTGAGCGACATGGGAAAGTGAGCCAACGGCCAGCCGCGCACCAAGCGCGGCTGGCTTTTTTATTAGCGTCGCCGCTGCAACCGCGCTGCGGCAAATGGGGAGAGCGGACACCATGAGAATGCGAGCAATCGGTAGCCCAAGGGTCGCGCTGTTAGCCTTGACGGGCTCACTGGCGCTGATGACGACCGCAATCGGCGCAAGTGGTGAAGCTGAGGTGTTGCCCCGAGTCATTGCAGAGTCACTGATGCTGGATGTGGCCGAGACCGATCAGCGCGCGGTGATGGTTGGTGAACGCGGCCACATTCTTGTGTCCGAGTCTCGCAATGACTGGCGGCAGATCGAGGCGGTGCCCACGCGATCCACCTTGACCGGCGTCGCCGCGGTGGGAGACAAGGCATGGGCGGTGGGTCACGATGGTGTGATTCTGCACAGCGCGGACGGCGGGCTGACCTGGGTCGTGCAACGCGAAGACCCTTGGCATCCGCAAGCGGACGATGCCGAGTTCGACCCCCGACAAGGCGTTCCCCTGCTCGACATCGTCATGCTCGATGCCGACACGGGTTTGGCCGTCGGTGCCTACAGCCTGATGCTGCGCACCACCGATGGTGGTAAGAGCTGGGAGCCGATCAGCGTAAGTGGGGGCACCGCCAGTCCTGCAGGTGAGAGTGCTGCCGATGATGATGCCGATGCCGATGCCGATGCTGCGGCAACCGGCGAAGAAGTCGATTGGAACTTTTCTGCCGAGGACCTTGAGTTAGACCAAGAAACTGACCCACATATGAATGGTATTGCGCGCACCGGTGATGGCTCACTGATGGTGGTCGGCGAGCGTGGAGCAGCGTTCCGTTCCACCGACGCCGGCGTCACCTGGGAGCGTGTCCAGTTGCCGTATCAGGGCTCGATGTTTGGTGTACTCGGACAAGAGAATCGGGGCGTTGTGGCATATGGAATGCGCGGCAATGTATACGAGAGCACCGATTTGGGTTCCACCTGGAAAGCGCTAGAAAGCGGCACTGATCAGACGTTGATGGGTGGAGCGACGATGGCCAATGGCGGTGTGGTGTTGGTCGGCGGCAGCGGCGCGGTGTCACTTCGAGCAGATGCAAAAGCGCCTTTTTCCCCGCACACCTATTCCACCACCGAACAGGACACCCCTGTCTTGGCGGCAGTGCTGCCAT
>JANNWF010000129.1:0-21282 GCA_031408455.1 Pseudoxanthomonas sp.
GCGACGTAGACATCCCCATTTCCGGCAACTGCCAGCGCAGAGATCACGCCATTGCAGCCGTTGCCGATTCCGCCAAATCCGGTCCACGGATTGACTGAAGCTTGGGCCTTGCCCTCGGCTACAAATCGAGGCTGCTGTCCGCTATCGGAGATCATTCGATAACCGCTGGGATCGAGCGCCCCCGAGAACCCTGCGGGCGCCTGCAGCACGCCGCGATGATCCAGGTACTGAGCGATGGGAACTGCGTCAGACCGAGGTGGCTGAGCCCCGGCTTCCGCGCTGCCAAGCAGGCTTATCAGCAACACCAGGCTGCCAACGATTCGATTGATCACGGTGACTTTCCTTGCATCTCTCTAAGTGTCCCTGGCAGGGTTTTGTTATTCATGTTGATGTGCTCGTTCTAATATTGAAGGGGTGGCGCACGTGACGCGGCCAACGGATGCGGATGTACATGCCTTGATCCCGAAGTTCGCGATGAGCAGAGATGGGTTTCATCCACCCCTCCGATGGGGAGAAGAGGGAGGTGCTGACCCGGGCTGAATATGCTTGGGGGCCAATAACCTTACTCACCGATTGCTGACGAAATCGCTCAGTGCGACGAAGATTGCTTGGAAAGGCGGGAAAAAGGGGCACCGGGAAAGGGGGCACGGGGAAGCGGGACAAATTGATAGGTGCGCGCGACATGCCCACCGCCCCCGTAAAGCGCAGCTTGCTGCGCTGCATTCGCGCCTTTGCTTCCGGATCTTGGTTGGAATCGACACTGCCTCAGGAGATCGATCAATGAGTGGCCCGTCTGCTCCCGTTGATGTGCTGGTATTCGGCGCCGGCGCCATCGGCTTTTATGTGGGCGGTTCTCTCGCGCTGGCCGGGCGACGCGTGCACTTCGTTGCTCGGCCAGGCGTCGTGGCACTGATGCAAGCCGAGGGCTTGCGAGTTGCTGCGCTCGATCAGCCCGCGCGACAGCTGTCGAGCGATCAGTTCGGAGTTTCACTCTCAGTCGCCGAGGCCCCTGCCGCGCGCCTGCTATTGCTCGCCGTCAAAGGCACCGCAACCACGCAAGCCGATGGGTGGCAGCCCCCGCCGACGGTCCCGGCGCCCGCATCAGCTAATACCGTTGCTCCCTTCCGGGCCTGGCGGAGTTTTCAGCTTATCGTCGCGGGGGCCGACGGGGGCCACCATTGAACTTGCTGTGTCGGTAGGCGTGCGGGTCGACTGGTGTCGATTCCTGCAATCTATTTACCTATCAACAGCTTGGAGCTTATATATGGCGGAGAGAGCGGGATTCGAACCCGCGGTACAGGGTTTAGCTGTACACACACTTTCCAGGCGTGCTCCTTCAACCGCTCGGACACCTCTCCGCTGGATCAGCCGTCGCCGCAAGCAACGCCAGCGCTGGCCAGCCGCGAAGAATACCGGTGAGGCGCACTCTGTACAAGCAAAACGCCACAAGGCGGGTCCCAATAGGGCGCGTCTTGACCCGCCACGGCATTGCAACGGTGCTGGATTGGCGGGTCAAGACCCGCCCTATGCACCGACATCAACGGGAGCCGTGTGCTGCTAGCGGTCGCGCGCCACGCTGTATTGGGCTAGACCGCGCAAAGCATCCAACGCTTTCGTAGCAGGCAGATCGGTGATCGCAGCCATCGCCCGTTTTGCGTACATGCCAGCCAACTGCCTGCTGTAATCGATGCCACCGCATGCACGAATGGCCGCCAATACCTCGGGGAACGCGCTTGCATCGCCTTGCTCAATGATCTCCCGCAAGCGTTGCTTGACGTCGGCTGGGCTGTGTCGCAACGCATGAATTAAAGGCATGGTGGCTTTGCCTTCGGCCAGATCGTCGCCCAGATTCTTGCCCAAGGCTTGCGGATCGGCGGTGTAGTCGAGCACGTCATCGGCGATTTGAAACGCAAATCCAAGATTCAAGCCGTAGTCGTGCAAGGCTTGTTGCACGGACGCCTCCGCGCCAGCCAAGACCGCTCCAAGGCGGGTGGCAGCAGCGAACAACACGGCGGTTTTGCGCTCGACGACCCGCAGATAGGCGGTCTCGTCGGTGTCTGGATTGTGCACATGCAAAAGCTGCAGCACTTCGCCCTCGGCGATGGCGTTGGTCGTGTCGGCAAGAATGCGCATCACCGGCAATTGCTCAAGCTCGACCATCAACTGAAAGCTGCGCGAGTACAGGAAATCGCCGACCAACACGCTGGCAGCGTTGCCCCACACCGCATTCGCCGTCTTGCGACCACGCCGCAGATCGGATTCGTCGACCACATCGTCGTGCAGCAAGGTGGCGGTGTGGATGAACTCGATGACCGCCGCCAGTTGGTGCGCGGAGGTGCCGGCAAAATCCAAGGTGCGAGCCGCCAGCAACAACAACACCGGACGCAGCCGCTTGCCACCCGCCGCAATGATGTGCTCGGCTACCTGATTGATCAGCAGTACGTCAGACGCCAAGCGCCGACGAATCAAGGCATCGACGTCGCGCATGTCATCAGCGACCAACGCATGGATGTCTGCAAGTGGCATTGCCGCCAGAGGGGATTGGGTCGAGGGCGCGGGCTGGGTAGTCATCGGGGGCGAATTATACGTGCCGCGTCGCATGCCAAACCCACGCACGCTGAGGTATTTTCCTACCCCGCGAGCCGACCTTGTCTGACTTCGGCCAAGCGGCCGATATACTAGTCTGCTGTGGCACCCCAGCTTGTCTGGCTGGCCCGTCTTCACTCAACAGGAATACTCATCGTCATGGCCCGCGGCGTAAATAAAGTGATTTTGGTTGGCAATCTCGGCGCTGATCCCGAAACGCGCACCCTCACCAACGGTGGCAGCGTCACCACGATCAAAGTCGCCACTTCCGATTCGTGGAAGGACAAACAAACCGGCGACACTCAAGAGCGCACCGAGTGGCACCGAGTGAAGTTTTTCGGTCGCTTGGCCGAGATCGCCGCTGAGTACCTGCGCAAGGGCAAGCAGGTCTATATCGAAGGCAGTATTCGCACCGACAAATACACCGACAAGGAAGGCGTCGAGCGCTACACCACCGATATCATCGCCAACGAGATGCAGATGCTGGGCGGCGCAGGCGAAGGTGGCGGTGCCTCACGCGGTGCTGAGCGCTCCCAAGGTTCGAGCAACTTCGACCGCGGCAACGAACGTGCTCAGGGATCGAGCAACTATGACCGCAGCGGGCGCGAGGCACCGATGAACCGCAATCCAGCTCCCTCGCGACAAGCGCCCTCGGCAATTGATGTGCCCGATGACGAAATTCCGTTTTGACATCTACCCGGCCCACGGCTCGCCTCGACCGCCTGTTCGCCTCCGCCGATGTGGCCTCGTATGAGGTCAAGCATTCCAAACCCAAAGGGGTTTTGGGTTTCGGAATCGAAACCGGCGGCGGAGCAAGAGTAGCGATGTTGGTTCGCTTGCGATCTGGTTGGCGAGTGGTTGCCTGTGCCGATGCGGCGGCGGACGTCTGGCTGGTCTTGTGAAGGCAGGAATCCAACTTTTCAGGCTTCCGTAGTCTAGCTTCACTCTCGCGTGCGGTCTTGAGTCACTCCTGGGGTGGATGCATCCCCGAGGGGAGCCAAACCAAAAACGAGAGAAGCGAAAGCTGAATTCCGACCTCCGTCAGAAGGCCGAATCGAACCAAACCCCTCAGAAATCTACCCGCGATTACCATTCGGTGGGCCGCCGCGCCCTGGACCACCTGGCCGGCCACCACCCGGTCGACCGCCACCGCCCGGTCGGCCACCACTTGGCCTGCCGGAGGGTCTGCCGCCGCCCGGAGCATCGCCAGCGGGTTTCGGGCCGCGTGGCTTGAAGCCGCCTGGACGTGCGCCGGGTGCGCCGGCGGGTCTCGCCGACGGGCTATTGCCGTAAGGGCCGGCACCGTAGGGGTTGGTAGCGTTGCCGCGTGCAAAATCCGGCCGGCCGGCGCCAGGATTGCCGGTCGGACGTCCTCCCGGACGCGGGCCGCCCGGGCGAGCACCTGCCGGCTTGTCGGGCCGCGGTCGCGCGGTTGGACTGGTGGTGCTGACGCCGTCGGGCACATACCAAGAACGGAATTCGGATGGATTTTCGAACCCGGGCCGGGAGCCGCCGGGCGCGCCAAAGCGACCGGGTCCGCCCTTGCCACGTGGTTGTCCGGCGGGCGCAGTCAAGGTATTGCCATAGCTGTCTGATTTCGGGCCGCGCGGCTTGCCTGCGAAGGGCTTCTTGCCGCGTGGGCCGGGACGGCTGGGACGGTCTTCGCGCAGATTGTCGAAGGGGCGCAGCTCGCGGGCATCGGCGTTGCTGTCAGCGCCCGTCCAAGCCTTTTGTTCGCGCGGGCCAGGACGATATTCGGCGGCCTTGGCGCGGCGTTGATGAACCACCGATTGCAATGTCAGCGCCGCCGGCAGAGCACCCAGGCCGAGTTGGTCGCGCAGGCCACTCACTTGTTCGGCCGATAGTTCTTCGTGATGACCGCGGCGCAGCAGGCGAGGCAACTCGATGCTGCCGTAGCGAACGCGCTTCAAGCGACTGACTTGCAGGCCAACCGCTTCCCACATGCGCCGTACTTCGCGGTTGCGGCCTTCGCGCAACACCACCCGAAACCATGCGTGACTTTCGCTGGCGCCGATGCTCTCAATTTCGTCAAAGTGGGCGTTGCCATCTTCCAGCGCGACGCCGCGCTTGAGTTGCTCGACGATGGCCTCGGGCACTTCGCCATGAATACGACAGACATACTCGCGACTCACTTCGGATGACGGGTGCATCAGCGCATTGGCGAGGTCGCCATCGGTGGTCAACAACAGCAGGCCGGTGGTGTTGATGTCGAGTCGTCCGACTGCAATCCAGCGCGCGCCCTTGATCGGCGGCAGGCGGTCAAACACGGTGGGGCGGCCTTCCGGATCTTCGCGCGTGGTGAGCTCACCCTCGGGCTTGTGATAGACGATGGCCCGAGCCGGCTCACTCTGCGCGCTGGCAATAAAACTGCGGCCGTCCAGTTCGATGCGATCACCGCTTTTCACGCTGCTTCCCAACTCGGCAACGGCACCGTTGACTTTGACCTGGCCATTGGTGATGCGCTCTTCCAACGCGCGTCGTGAGCCCAGCCCAGCTTGCGCCAGCACCTTGTGCAAACGCTCCTCCAGCCGAGGCGCGGCTTCGCGATTGAGGGAAAGCTTGGTGCGCGGGGTGTCACTCATACAGATTGCTCCGGTGTCGTATCAAAGACACGCTGGGGTAAGGCATCGACGGCGTCGACGCTGAAAGGCTCAGGCTGCAAATCCAGCGCTGGTGGGTTTGGTAAATCGAAACTGAGCTCAGGCTCGAGTTCGGGCAGTTCGTGCAATTCGCCAAGCGGCGGCAATTGGTCGAGTCCCCGCAGGTTGAAATAGTCGAGGAAGCCGCGCGTGGTGCCATACAGCGCTGGCTTGCCAGGCACGTCGCGGTGGCCCACGACCCGAATCCACTCGCGTTCTTCGAGCGTGCGGATAGTGTTGGTATTCACCGCTACACCACGAATTTGCTCGATCTCGCCGCGCGTGATTGGCTGGCGATAGGCGATCAGGGCCAGCGTTTCCAGCAGCGAGCGCGTGTAGCGCGTTTGCCGCTCAGCCCAGAGCTTGGAAACCCAAGGATGGACCTCGGCGCGCACCTGAAAACGAAAGCCCGAAGCGACTTCAACCAGCTCCACCCCGCGGCTGGCGGATTCCTGTGCGAGTGTTTGCAACGCCCGCTCGATGGCCGCGGCTGGCAAAGTGTGCTCGTCGGCAAACAGGTCGCGTAATTGGCTTAGCGAAAGTGGTTGGCCTGCGGCAAACAAGGCGGCTTCCACCACGCGTTGAACCAAAGCGCCATCGATCGGCGGCGCTGACGAGGGGATTGATGAGTCGACGATTGCGTCGATGCTCTCACTCATTGGAGGGTTGCTCCCTTGCCCGCTGCTGCATCGGCGGGCTCCAAGTCGGCCTGCTGCAGGTCGGCCGGTTCCAACGTCGCCAGCGATTTGACGTAGATCGGCGCTGTTTCGTCGTCTTGCACGATTTCCAGCAGGCTTTCCTTGGCCAATTCAAGAATGGCCAGAAACGAAACCACGATGCCCAAGCGACCCTCTTCGGCTACAAACAGCGAAATGAACGGGTGAAACTGGCCATCGCCCAAGCGCTGCAAGACTTCGCCCATGCGTTGCCTGACGCTTAAAGCGTCGCGACGAATGGCGTGATGGGTGAATAAGTCGGCGCGCTTGAGCACATCGCGCAGCGCCAACAGCATCTCGCGTAGTTCCACCGGCGGCGGCACGCGGACACTGCCGCGATCCGGCACGAACGCAGTGCCGATGACGGTCTCGCGGTCAATTCGTGGCAGTTGATCGATGCCTTCGGCGGCAATTTTGAAGCGCTCGTACTCCTGTAATCGACGCACCAACTCGGCGCGTGGATCGGCCTCAGCGGGATCGGCGGCGGGCGGCCGTGGCAGCAGCAAGCGCGATTTGATCTCCGCCAAAATCGCCGCCATCAACAAGTATTCCGCCGCCAACTCAAAGCGCAGTGCGCCGAGCGTGGCGATGTAGTCCATGTATTGCCGGGTGATCTCGGCCACCGGGATGTCGAGAATGTCGAGGTTCTGGCGGCGAATCAGGTACAGCAACAGATCCAGCGGGCCTTCAAACGCATCCAGAATCACCGCCAACGCATCAGGCGGGATGTACAGGTCCTGCGGAATTTGCAAGACCGGCTGGCCGCGCACCATCGCCAGCGGCATTTCCTGCTGCTGGGGGACGATGGCGACAGAGTCGGTGCCGATGTTCGGCTCCGCGGTCATGCGGGGTGATTCGCTTTCAATGACGGGCAGTTCAATTCAATGCAAAGGCAAAGTCGGTGGCTCGCAGTTAAGCCAATAACCGCCGCGCGCAAGGGCGAAGCGGAGAACTCGCGTGTAGGGCTTCGGCGGTGCGCCGGATGAGCGGTTAGCTCAGCTCCAGCGTTTGCCACCCCTGACGAACGATCAGTGGTACATCCCCGGTGAGATCGACGATGCTCGTCGGCCCAGGCGGGCAATCTTCAGCGTCGAGCATCAGCCCAACGTCACGCAGGATCCGTTCGGCAACGGCCTCTGCATCATGGTTTTCGAAATCGTCGCCCGGCAGCGTCAGACTGGTCGAAAGGAGCGGGGCTCCCAACGTTTCCAGCAGCGCGCGGGTGACAGGGTGATCCGGTATGCGACAGCCGATCGTGCGGCGTTTGGCCAGTTTGAGACGTTTTGGCAATCCGGCCCCGGTCGGCAAAATAAATGTCCGGGGTCCGGGAACCAGCGTCTTGATCAGCCGAAACGCCTGATCGTCGAGTCGCGCGAGCGTTCCCACTTCGCTCAATCCGCGGCAGAGTACGGTGAAAGGATGGCGGTTGTCCAGCCGCCGCAAGCGAACGGCGGTGTCTTCGGCATTCCGTGCGTCCAACATCCATGCCAATAGATAGCCTGCATCCGATGGCAACACGGCTAACGCACCCGCTGCCAAGCGCTCGGCAGCTTGCTTCAGCGGGCGCGGTGCAGGATGCACGGGATGGATGCGAATTCGCTCGGTCATGAACTTGTCTAAAGGCCGCGATGGCGGCAATTGGCCGGCTGGTTAGTCACGCAGCAGTCACACCGCGCATGGCGGGGGCCGGGCAGGGCGCTTATCATGCCCGGCCTCACGCTTGCCGAACACCCACTCCATCATGTGGTACGTAATTATTGGCCGCGATGCGGCAGACGTTCTACCGCGTCGACTCGCCAGCCGAGCTGCGCACTTGGCGCGGCTGCATGCGTTGCGCGACGCAGGCCGCTTACTGCTAGCTGGGCCGCTGCCCGCGATTGATGCGGAGGATCCGGGTCCAGCAGGCTTTCAGGGCAGCCTAATCGTTGCCGAGTTCGACAGCATCGGCGATGCCCGCGCTTGGGCGGATGCCGATCCTTACATCGAAGCTGGCGTCTATCATTCGGTGGACGTCATGCCGTTTCGCAAGGTGCTGCCATGAGTGTGACCTTGCCTGCTGAGGCTGCGCGCATCGAATCTGCGTCCAATCGCATGCAGCGAATTCGCGAGTTGCTGACCGCCAACCTCGCTCCCGCCACGCTGGAATTGATCGACGAAAGCCACAAGCACGTAGGTCACGCCGGTGCGCGCGACGGCCGCGGACATTTCGCCCTGACCATCGTCAGTGAGGCCTTCGTTGGGTTAGCCATGGTGGCGCGCCACCGACAGGTGTACGTGGCCTTGGGCGAATTGATGAATACCGACATTCACGCGCTCTCGATCAAGGCGCTTGCGCCGACCGAACACGGTGCCAAGGAGATCGCGCAATGAGCCAAATTACCCCGTTTCAGGACACGTCGCTTGCGAGCACTTCGACATGGCGAATGAGTGTGATCGCTGCGATCTTCATTCTTGCAGGCTGCTCGTCGTCTAGCGACAGCCCGGATCCCACTTCGAAAGTGTTGATCTCGCCACCGGCAGGTCCCTTGCTGGCCAGCGTCAACGACGAAGTCATCAGCGAGCCGCTGTTGGCGACGTATGCGCGCGGACGCGGTCTCGATCCTGCGGATGCTGCACAACGACAAACCGCGCAAGACAGTCTGATCGAATCGGTCCTTCTGGCGCAGGCCGCGCTCAGCAACGGTTTGGCCAATGGCGATGAGGCCCGTGCTGATCTCGCTTTGCTGCGGATGCAGTATTTGGCCAGCCGCGCGCTCTCCGACTATCAAACCAAGCTCGATGTCAGCGATGCCAAAGTATTGGAGTATTACCAGCAAGAGGCGACTCGGGCCGGCACCACCGAGTGGCGACTTGAACACATCCTGTTTGAAGATGAGGCCACCGCCCGGCAAGTAGCCGAGCGCGCCGTGGCGGCCGACACCGACTTCGCTGCATTGATGACGGAATACGGCAGTGTCGCACGCCAAGCCAAATCCCTGGACTGGGCAATTCCCACACGCTTGCCGAAGGAACTCGCCGAGGTTGCCGCGCAACTGCCCGATGGCGTGGTCGCGCCCGCACCGATTCAGACCAGTTTTGGCTGGCATGTGTTGCGCCGCGCTGAGTCGCGCCCCTTCGTGCCACCGGATTTTGAAACGGTGAAGGAAGCCGCGCGCAAGCAATTGAGCGAGCGCGCGATTAAAGACTACATTGCCAGCTTGCGCGCCAAGGCCAAGCTTGCCGTTGGCGCTGCGGCGCCTGCCTCCGGCAAATAATCGGATGCGTCTAACCTCGATCAAGTTGGCTGGCTTCAAATCGTTTGTCGATCCAACGACCTTGCAGCTGCCCACCAACATGACCGCCGTGGTGGGTCCGAACGGCTGTGGCAAGTCGAACATCATCGACGCCGTGCGCTGGGTGATGGGCGAGAGCTCGGCCTCGCGCCTGCGTGGCGACCATCTGACCGACGTGATTTTTTCTGGCTCGGCGACGAGGAAACCTGTCGGTCAGGCCACGGTTGAGTTGATTTTCGATAACAGCGACGGCGTGGTGGTTGGCGAGTTCGCCCGCTTCAACGAGATATCGGTCAAGCGTCTGGTCGCCCGTGATGGCACGTCGGCTTATTACTTGAACGGTGGGCGCTGCCGACGCCGCGACATCACCGATCTGTTTCTCGGTACCGGACTCGGTCCGCGCAGCTACTCGATCATCGAACAAGGGATGATCAGCCAGATCATCGAGGCCAAGCCAGAAGACCTGCGGGTGTTTCTGGAAGAGGCCGCCGGCATCTCGAAATACAAAGAGCGGCGCAAAGAAACCGAGTCGCGGATCAAGCACACCCGCGAAAATCTGGATCGCTTGAATGACGTTCGCGATGAGGTCAGCAAGCAGCTCGAACATCTCAAGCGGCAAGCGCGGCAAGCCGAGCAATACCAACAACTGAAGGCCGATCAGCGCGAGAAAGACGCGCAATTGAAGGCGCTGGAATATCGCGCCATCGAAGCCACGCTCGCCAACCAACGTGAAGCTTTGAGCGCTGGCGAAACCCAGTTGCAATCCAGCATTGCCGATCAGCGTGCAGCCGAGGCGCAGATCGAACTCTGTCGGATGCAGCAAACCGAGGCACAGGCCACGCTCAACACGACCCAAGCCGAGAGCTATCGCGTCAGCGGCGAGATCGCGCGGCTTGAGCAGCAAATCCAGCATCAGCGTGAGCTGTCGCAGCGGCTCGAACGGGCGCGCGACGAAGCCGGCAATGGGCTGGCTGAGTTGGATGGGCACCGACGCGCTGACCAAGCGCAAGCCGACGAGTTGACTGCCGCGCTGGTGCAGGCCGAACCCGTGTTGCAAGGCCTGCACGGCGACGAGATTGGCCGCGTCGAAGCGCTACGCAAGGCCGAAGCCGCCCTGGTTGACTGGCAAACGGAATGGGACGCGCACACCCGCGCGCATGCCGAATCCGGGCGTGCGGCCGATGTCGGTCGCGCGCGGATTGAGCTGCTGGAAAAACAATCGCTGGACGCGGATCGCCGACAATCCAATTTGAATGCTGAACGTGCGGCGCTTGATGTCGATGCGCTGGCCGCTGGCTTGCAGGCAATGACGGCTGAACACGTCAAAGGACGTGCGGCGTTGGATGGTCTCAGCGATGCGCTGGACAGCTGCAAGCTGGCGGTGACTGCCGTGTTGGAGCAGCAGCGTGGCCGCCAATCCGACCTCGCTGAGTGCCGCAAATCGGTGCAGGTGGCGCGCGGTCGTCTGGGGTCGCTGGAAGCCTTGCAGCACGCCGCCTTGGGCCAAGAGAAGGGCGCGGGTGTCGATTGGTTGCGCCAACAGGGCTTGGAGCGTTCACCGCGTCTGGGTGAAGTGCTGGTAGTCGATGCGGGCTGGGAAGTGGCGGTTGAGACCGTGCTTGGGGCCTTGCTGGAAGCGGTCACGGTGGATGCACCGCAGGACTGGTTGGACGCGGCAGCGGCGTTGCGCGGAGGGCGCTTGGCCTTGGTTGCCTCGAGGCGCGATGACTCACTGTCGGTGCCGCCAAGTTCGCTGGCTTCGCGAGTGCAGGGACCGAGTGCCGTACGCCGGCTGTTAGCTGAGATCGACGCGCTTGAATCGATAGAGAGCGCGCGGGTCAATCTCGCGGCTGAGGCATTGCGTCCCGGCATCGTTCAGAGCGGCGAGTGGGTGGGGCCGGGCTGGCTGCGACTGATTCGTTCGGGCGAAGCGCAGCAAGGCGCATTGAGCCGCGAGCGCGAGATCGTGTCATTGCGCCACGAGATCGAACAACTCGCGCAACGCGAAGCACAAATCAATGCGGAGTTGGCCAACCTGCGCTCCCAGCTACTGCAGGCCGAGCAAGTGCGCGAGGACGCACAGCGCAGTCTGTACTTGGCGCATCGCAGCGTGTCGGAGTTGGCCGGTCAGCTGCAAGGGCAGCAGGGCAAGCTCCAGTCCGCAGAAGCGCGTCGGCGAGCAATTGATGCCGAGTTGGCGCAATTGGCGCTGTCATCGCGTGCTGCCCAAGACGGCGCACGCGATTCGCGTACGGCGCTGGAGCAAGCGCTAGCGCGGATGGTGGAGCAGGAGGCCGAGCGGCAACGACTGGACGCAGCGCGACGTGGCCTGATCGACGGCCGCGAACTCGCCCGCGCCGCCGCGCGCGAGTCGCGCGATGCAGGTCATCAGTTGGCGTTGAAAGTGGAATCGCAGCGCGCGCGCTTGCAGTCGTTGACGCAAGCTCTGCTGCGGATGGAGCAGCAACATCAGCAATTGCAAGCGCGATTGGCCGAACTGAACGTGCAGCTGGCCGATGGCGACGCGCCGATCAAGCTGCTGCAATCCTCACGACAAACCTCGCTTGATCAGCGCCTGATCGTGGAAAAGGACCTCGCCGCCGCGCGTGCCGCGGTGGAGGCTATCGAGTCGGAACTGCGCCGTTACGAGCAGCAACGCCAGCGCGCCGATCAGCAAGGCTTGGCGTTGCGCGAGCAACTGCAAAAACAGCGCCTTGCCGAGCAGGCGGAAGCGCTGCGCGCGCAGGCCTTGGTTGATGCCATCACGGCGGCGGAACTTGAATTGGTCAACGTGATTGCCGGTTTGCCCGAGGACGCTCAGATCGAGCGTTGGCAGCAGGTCTTGAGCGATCTGGAAACGCGAATCCGCCGGCTGGAGCCCGTCAACTTGGCGGCCATCGCCGAATACGGCGAGCAAGCGCAGCGCAAGGACTATCTCGACGCCCAGCACTTGGATCTCTCCACGGCATTGGAGACTCTGGAAGACGCGATTCGCAAGATCGACCGCGAAACCCGCGGCCGCTTCAAGGACACCTTTGATCGCGTCAACACCGGCGTGCAAGAGCTTTACCCGCGCCTGTTTGGCGGCGGTCATGCCTATCTGGAACTGACGGGTGAAGACCTGCTCGACACTGGCGTGGCGATCATGGCGCGGCCGCCAGGTAAGCGGGTCTCCAACATCTCGCTGCTATCAGGTGGCGAGAAAGCGCTCACTGCGGTCGCCTTGGTGTTTGCAATTTTCCGCCTCAATCCAGCACCGTTTTGTTTGCTGGACGAAGTCGACGCGCCGCTGGATGAGGCCAACGTCGGCCGCTTCTGTGCGATGGTTGGCGAAATGAGCGAGAAGGTGCAGTTCTTGTTCGTCACCCACAACAAAGCGACCATGGAAGCGGCGAGTCAGCTAGCAGGCGTCACCATGCGCGAGCCCGGTGTATCGCGCTTGGTATCGGTGGATTTGGCGGAAGCCGCGCGGTTGGCCGGTGCGACGTAACCTGCACAAAATCGGACAAGGAACGAAATGAGTTGGAATCCAATGATCGCCGGGCTGGTCGGTTTGGCCGGTGTGGTGTTGCTCGGGCTGATCTACTTCTTCGGACGGCCGCGCAAGCCTGACCAAGGACGGCGCTTGTTTGGCAGAAAGTCCGTCGGTCGCCGCGAGCCGTCGCTGGGCGAAGACGGGGAGCCGCTCAGCGAAGAAGCTATCGCTAGCGAACTGGCAGCGCTTGAACGTGCCTTGGGTGGTGACCCTACCGCAGGCTCGGAAGACGCCAAGCGTGGCGGCGCCCCGCCGGCCGATTTCGAGAAAATTGTCAGTTTGCACGTCGCTGCGCGCGATGGAATGTTGATTCATGGCGCCGATTTGGTGGTGGCGGCCGAAAAGGTCGGCCTCGTATTCGGTGCGATGAGTATTTTTCACCGCAGCCTCGATGGCCGCGCTGGCCAAGCGCCGTTTTTCAGCGTGGCCAATATGGTCAAGCCAGGCACCTTTGACCTGCGTGACTTGGAGAAATTGGAAACGCCCGGGATCAGCTTTTTCATGGCGCTGCCGGGCCCATTGTCGGGCTTGGATGCCTGGGACGCGATGTTGCCTGCAGCGCAACGCATGGCCGAATTGCTCAATGCCAACGTGCTCGACGACCAGCGCAACGCGCTAGGTCGCCAGCGCATCGCCCATTTGCGTGATGAACTGCGCGCGTTTGATCGCAAGCGCGAGCAGCAGACGATCAGCAAACCTTGGTAGCGGATGCTTGTGTCGAGATCTGACTCTAATTCACCTCCTCAGCGCTCGTCATCCCGGCGAACGCCGGGATCCAGCTCTGTTGGACCGTCAGTGTGGGTCTCAACTGCTGGATTCCGGCGTTACTCGCGCTGCGGGCTCGCCCTTCGGGCCAGCTTCGCTGTTCGCTCGCCGCGCTCACAGTCGCCGGAATGACGATGCTGGGGGGCTTGGCTTTAAGGAAGTTACATTGATATCTGACTCCCATCGTGCGGCCACGCTGCGCAAGCAACTCAACGACGCCAACTACCGCTATTTCGTGCTCGACGACCCGTCGATTCCAGACGCCGAGTACGATCGTCTGCTGGTTGAGCTGCAAGCGATTGAGGCTGAGCATCCCGAGCTGTTGGTGGCCGATTCACCAAGCCAACGAGTCGGTGCGACGACTTCACGTGCCTTCGCGCAGGTCCAGCACGCGCTGCCGATGTTGTCGCTGGGCAATGCGTTTGCGGATGCAGAGGTCGCCGAGTTTGTCGCTCGCATCGAGCGTGAGACCGGTGAGCCAAACCCGGAGTTCTCGGTCGAACCCAAGCTCGACGGCTTGGCGATCAGCCTGCGCTACCAAGACGGCGTGTTCGTGCAAGGCGCGACCCGCGGCGACGGCAGCGTGGGCGAGGATGTCACCGCCAATTTGCGCACAATTCGTGCAATCCCTCTGCAATTGCGGGGCGTTGCACCAGCGGTGTTGGAAGTGCGTGGCGAGGTCTATATGCCGCGCGCTGGCTTTGAGCGCTACAACGCGTGGGCTCGCGAGAACGGTGAGCGAGTGCTCGCCAACCCGCGCAATGGCGCGGCCGGTTCATTGCGCCAGCTCGACCCGCGCATCACTCAAAAGCGTCCCTTGGCATGTTTTGTCTACGCGCTGGGTGCGGTCGAGGGTTGGGAGGTGCCGGCGCGGCATTCGCAAATGCTGGCTGCATTGCGCGAATTTGGTCTGCCGATCTGCCCTTTGAACGAAACCGCGCGTGGCGCAGCCGGCGTGCTGGCGTATTTCCGCAAGATCGGATCGCAGCGCGACGGCTTGCCGTTCGATATCGATGGTGTGGTCTACAAACTGGATCGGTTCGATCAGCAGCAGGCGATGGGCTTCGTTTCGCGTGCGCCGCGTTGGGCCATCGCCCACAAATATCCCGCGCAGGAGCAGCTGACCCGCGTCGAAGCGATTGACGTGCAGGTGGGTCGAACCGGCGCGATCACGCCGGTGGCGCGTCTGGCACCGGTGCAGGTGGCAGGCGTGATCGTCACCAATGCGACCCTGCACAACGCCGATCAGATCGAACGACTGGATGTGCGCGTGGGCGATACCGTGATCGTGCGGCGCGCGGGTGATGTGATCCCCGAAGTGGCGCGCGTCCTCATTGAGGAACGGCCGCTGGACAGTCAAGTCTGGCGGCTGCCGGAAGTTTGTCCCGAATGTGGCTCGCGGGTGATTCGCGCTGAAGGCGAGTCGGTCGCGCGCTGTAGCGGCGGCTTGTTTTGCCCGGCCCAGCGCAAGGAGGGCGTGCGCCATTTTGCTTCGCGGCGGGCGATGGACATCGAAGGCCTGGGCGACCGCATTTGCGAAGACTTGGTCGATTTGGGCTTCGTCAGCAGCGTTGCTGATCTGTATCGACTGGACGTGGCGGCGCTGCAATCGATGCGGGCGCAGGCGCAGGCGCTTGCTGGCTCAACGCCCGAGTCACAAAAAAGCGGCAAGCTCGCCAGTCGCTGGGCAGAGAACCTGATTGCTGCGATCGATGCGAGCCGTCGCTGTCGGCTGGATCGCCTGCTGTTCGCGCTCGGCATCATGCAAGCCGGCGAGGGCACCGCCAAAGGCTTGGCCAAGGCCTTCGGAAGCCTGCACCGCTTGGCGCAAGCCGATGCCTTGTTGCTGATGGCGGTGCCTGATGTCGGCCCCAAGGTGGCGCAAGCGGTCGCTGTGTTTTTTGCGCAATCGCACAATCAGGAGGTGCTCGAGGGTCTGCTCGCAGCGGGACTTGAGATCGCTGAGCAGACGCCCGATCCGGGCTTTGTGGCGTCGTTGACGACAGCCCAACTATTGCTGGCGGCAAAAGCCTTGGGCGCACCCTTGGATGGCATTGGTGAAACCTCGTTGCAGCGAATCAGCGCGCGCTTTGTTGATTTGCAATCGCTACGCGATGCCAATGGCTTCGATGCGGACGCAGCGACGATCAGGGCATTGCAGCGAGTGCTCGCCGATGAAGACTGGAGCAGCCGACTGAACCGCGCCGAACAGTTGATCGCCGAGTTGCGCGCCGCCGCCCCACCCGTCGCTGAAGCTGCTGCGCTGGCATTGGCCGGACAGACCGCGGTCATCACCGGCACCTTGGCCAGCATGAGTCGCGATGAAGCCAAGGCGCGGCTTGAAGCCCTCGGTGCCAAAGTGTCAGGCAGCGTGTCGAAAAAAACCCATTTCTTGGTGGCAGGCGAAGCCGCTGGCTCCAAGTTAGCTGCTGCGGAAGCCTGCGGTGTGGCCATCTGGGATGAGGCGCAGTTGCTAGCCTGTTTTGCTAAACATGAAAGTGGTTTGCAGGCAGATGACGAGGCATAGGTCCGAGCAACCATCGCGGTCGCGGAATCGATAATCGCCATGCAACTGGAAGCTCTCAGCGACGAGGCGGCGCACTGGCGACCCGCCGCGTCAGCCGCGACATTGCGGTTGCGCGCCAAGCTGAATGCGTTGGTCCGCGCTCATTTTTTGCGCACCGCCGCGCTGGAGGTCGAAACGCCCATTCTTTCGCAAGCCGGTAATACCGATCCCAACATCGCCAGCTTTTCCTTGCATTTTTCCGGGCCGACGACGGCGGGATCGAGTCAGCGTTGGTTGCGCACTTCACCCGAGTTCGCGCTAAAGCGACTGCTGGCAGGCGGAGTCGGCGACTGTTACGAATTAGGGCGCGTGTTTCGCGATGGGGAAGCTGGTGGTCGGCACAATCCCGAGTTCAGCATGTTGGAGTGGTATCGCGTGGGCTGGGACTACCGACGACTGATGGATGAGGTCGCTGAGTTGGTGACTGCGGCGCTGAGCTTGGTTGGCAAGTCAGCTCGGACTGAGTGCGTCAGTTACCGACAGTTGTTCATCGAGGCCTTGGCGCTTGATCCGATGACGGCGAGCATCGACGCGCTGCGCGACCGCGCAAATTCGATCCGTATCGAG
This sequence comes from Pseudoxanthomonas sp., assembly GCA_031408455.1. Taxonomy (GTDB): domain Bacteria; phylum Pseudomonadota; class Gammaproteobacteria; order Xanthomonadales; family Xanthomonadaceae; genus JANNWF01. The sequence goes on from JANNWF010000129.1 coordinate 16,668, forward strand.
CCAGATGGCTTGAGCCGCGATGATTGGCTGGACCTGTTGCTGAGCCACCTAATTCAGCCGCAGTTTCCAAGCGACCAACTGCTATTGCTTTACGACTACCCGGCAACGCAGTGTGCCTTGGCCAAGATTCGTGGAAAAGGTGAGGACGCGGTCGCCGAGCGCTTCGAAGTGTTCCTGGGCCCGCTTGAATTGGCTAATGGCTATCACGAGTTGACCGATGCGGATGAGCAGCGGCGTCGGTTTGAGCGTGACCTCGATGTTCGCAAAGCGCGCGGCGTGTTGACGCCTGCAATGGACGAGCGATTGCTCGCAGCGCTTGAATCGGGATTGCCCGCCTGCGCCGGAGTCGCGCTGGGGATGGATCGATTGCTGGCAACGATGATCGACTCGACCAGTATTGAAAGCACTCTGGCGTTTCCGTTTGCTCGCGGCTGAGGACGTGAGCGTCTCGCTGCGCTACCGCAGGCCCGGAATAATCGCCGACAGCGCGCCTCGAAATGGCTTGATCGCCAGATTCAGCGCCTCGCCGCTCCACTTGAACAAGCGGGTTTGATCGATTCCCGACAAGCCGCGAAACAGTTCGCCCAGATTGCGCACGCCGGTGCCGGGCAGCAAACACAGCGCTTGGGCGCGCTTGCCGACGGCGTATGTACTGGCGACCGAGGCAGCGATTTCGGTCACCAAGGCGGCGATGGGCAGAACACGCGCCAGCACGGGTCGATACAGCAGACCGGCGAACTGCTTGATCAACTGTTCAACCGTTCGTTTCGAAAGCTGCTGGGCGCCGATGTTGGCGGCGGTGGCCAGCAGGATCACGCCTTGTTCCTCGGCGTCGGTCAGCTCCAGTTCGTAGAGTTCCAGTATTTCCCGCACCAGCTGCTTTTGAATCTTGCTGAGCGCGATGGTTTCGGCCATCGAGCCGAGGATGACCGGAGCCAACTTGCCCAACAGCGGCACTTTGCGAGTGATGGTGTTGATCGCCGCGGCAGTGCCGGCCTTCAGGCAGGCAGTTTGCAGAATCAAATTGAAGCGCCGTTCGCGATCCGGAGCGCTCATATGGCGCGGCCGCCGGGCGCTGCTGGCTTCGGAATCAGTTTCGACTGCGTTGCGATTTACCGGCGCCCGTTTCGCCTTTGGCTTGGGTTTAGGCGTGGGTTTGGACTTCGCCGCAGTGATTGGCTTGCGCGTCGATCTGGCAGCTTTGGCCGGCGGCGAATCGGTAGATTCGTCGATCACTTTGACGCGCTGAGTTGTCGCTTTGCGAGTAGCCATGGCCGCAGGATAGCGCTCGCGTCGTTAAGACAACAGCCGCCGCAGCGCAGGCCGCCAGCTGGAGTATTCTGCGCGCCGGTTTCAAACCAAGGTAGCGCCGCATGCTTGCTCCCGCCCCGATTGTCGCCGCCACCGTCGACTATGCTCGCTACGACCGCGTCCGCGCTGTGAGTTGGCGTGACAACGTGCTGTCGCTACTGGATCAACGCAAGCTGCCTTTCGTGCAAGAGGAAGTGCGTTGCGAGACTGCCCACGAAGTCGCGCAAGCCATTCGTGATCTGGTCGTTCGCGGTGCGCCAGCCATCGGCATCGCCGCCGCTTGGGGTGTGGTGCTTGCTGCGCGAAGCGTAAGCGCGCCCTCAGGGAAACAGGCATTGGCGCTAATGACGACCACTCTCGCCGAGCTGAATGCGACGCGGCCGACGGCGGTCAACTTGGCTTGGGCATTGCGCCGCATGAGCCATTGCCTCAGTGATTCTGGCGAAGACTGGCAGGTTCGACTCGAAGCGGAAGCACTAGCCATCGAAAACGAAGACTTGGCTGCCAACCACCGGATGGGTGGCATGGGCGCGGCGCTGATTGCGCCGGGATCCGGCGTCTTGACCCACTGCAACACGGGCTCATTGGCCACTGCCGGCTTCGGCACCGCTTTGGGCGTGATTCGCGCAGGGGTTGCCGAAGGTCGCATCGACAAGGTATTTGCCGGCGAAACCCGGCCTTGGTTGCAAGGCGCGCGATTGACCCTGTGGGAGTTGATGCAAGATGGCATCGACGTCACCTTGATCGCCGATTCTGCCGCCGCGCATCTGATGGCAAGCGGCCAAGTGCAATGGGTGATCGTTGGTGCCGACCGCATCTGCGCCAACGGCGACGTCGCCAACAAAATCGGCACGTACAGTCTCGCCATCGCGGCTCGCCATCATGGGCTGCGATTTATGGTCGTCGCGCCTTCCTCGACTGTCGACTTCGATACCGCCAGCGGTGACCTCATCGAAATCGAACAGCGCGATGCTGCTGAATTGTTGGGGCTAGGCGGCACCGCCACCGCTGCGCCCGGTGGCCGCGCATGGAATCCCGTGTTCGATGTCACCCCAGCCAACTTGATCGACGCCATCGTCACTGAGCGGGGCGTGGTCGAGCGACCCGATGCGCAGCGGATGTGCTCCCTGCGTCTCTCAGTACCTCCGCATTGAACTGCGGTTAGCGCGTGGCGGCCACGCTTGGGTCCCGCCAGGTAGGCCGAAACCCGCCCCCGTGCTAAGATTTCGGGTTAGTCAGCAGCGCTATCTCGCTCCCAGCAGACGCTATTGCAGCCGCTACCGGCGGCCCCTGCGTGCGGCGCTGTAAACCGCTCACTCTTTGGATTTCGCATGGCAGAACTGGCAAAAGAAATCATCCCGGTAAACCTCGAAGACGAGATGCGCAAGAGCTATCTCGATTACGCGATGAGCGTAATCGTCGGGCGTGCGCTCCCCGATGTCCGGGATGGCCTGAAACCAGTGCATCGGCGCGTGTTGTATGCGATGAGCGAGCTGGGTGCACACAGCAACAAGCCGTATTACAAATCTGCACGTATCGTCGGTGACGTCATCGGTAAGTTCCATCCGCACGGCGATGCTTCGGTATACGACACCTTGGTGCGCATGGCGCAGCCGTTCTCCTTGCGCTATTTGCTGGTCGACGGGCAGGGCAACTTTGGTTCCGTTGATGGCGATCCGCCAGCGGCGATGCGTTACACCGAGGCCCGCTTGTCGCGTTTGGCGCACGAGTTGTTGGCCGATATCGAAAAAGAAACGGTTGATTTTCAGCCCAATTACGACGAAAAAGAGCTGGAACCCAAGGTTCTACCGACGCGCTTCCCGAACCTGCTGGTCAATGGTTCGGCCGGCATCGCGGTGGGTATGGCGACCAACATCCCGCCGCACAACCTGTCCGAGATCATCGCGGCCACTTTGGCCCTGATCGACGATCCACAGATCGAAATCGAAGCGTTAATGGAACACGTGCCAGGGCCGGATTTTCCGACCGCGGGCATCATCAATGGCTCGGCCGGCATCCACGCGGCGTATCGAACCGGTCGTGGTCGCGTTTTGATGCGCGCGCGCGCCGAAATCGAAGTCGATGAGAACACCAATCGCGAAGCGATCATCGTCAACGAGTTGCCCTATCAGGTGAACAAGGCGCGGCTGATCGAAAAGATCGCTGAGCTGGTGAAAGAGAAAAAGCTGGAGGGCATCTCTGAGTTACGCGATGAGTCCGACAAGGACGGCATGCGCATCTTCATCGAGATCAAGCGTGGCGAAGCCGCCGACGTGGTGCTCAACAATCTGTATCAGCAAACGCAGAAGCAGTCGGTGTTTGGCATCAACATGGTGGCCTTGGTCGATGGCAGGCCGCAGTTGCTGACGCTGAAAGCGATGCTGGAGGCGTTTATCCGCCATCGCCGCGAAGTGGTCACCCGGCGCACCATTTTCGAGCTGCGCAAAGCCCGCGCTCGCGCCCACATCCTCGAAGGCTTGACGGTTGCGCTGGCCAACATCGATGAAATGATCGAGCTGATCAAGACTTCGGAAAGTCCAGCGGTCGCCCGCGAGCGCATGCTTGAGCGGCGCTGGGACGCCGGCATGGTGCGCGCTCTACTGTCTGCCGCCGGTGCGTCTGCGTCGCAGCCTGAAGGGCTTGCAGAAGGGCTGGGGCTGCTCGAAGACGGCTATCAGCTGTCGGAAGTGCAAGCCAAGGAAATTCTGGAGATGCGCCTGAACCGCCTGACCGGGTTGGAACAGGAAAAGCTCACCGACGAATACCGCGCGCTTCTCGAAGTGATTGCTGCGCTGATCGAGATTCTGGAAGATCCAGATCGCCTGCTGCAGGTGATTCGCGATGAGTTGCAATCCTTGCTTGCCGAGTATGGCGACGCACGGCGCACCGAGATTCGCGCCAGCCAGGAAGATCTCGATATCCTCGATCTGATTGCGCCTGAAGACGTGGTGGTGACGCTTTCGCACGCGGGCTACGCCAAGCGCCAGCCGGTTACCAGTTATCGCGCCCAGCGTCGCGGCGGTCGTGGTCGCAGCGCCACGGCGATCAAGGAAGAGGATTTCGTCGAGCGCCTGTGGATCGCCAATACCCACGACGTGTTGCTGAGTTTTACCAGCAGCGGCAAAGTGTTCTGGCCGAAGGTGTATCAACTGCCCGATGCCGGCCCTAATGCGCGTGGGCGGCCGATCATCAATTTCGTTGCGCTTGAACCCGGCGAAAAGATCCAAGCCGTGTTGCCAGTGCGCGATTTTCCCGAAGACATGTTCGTGTTCTTTGCCACAGCCATGGGCACCGTCAAGAAGAC
>JANNWF010000130.1:0-1984 GCA_031408455.1 Pseudoxanthomonas sp.
AGAAGCTCGGTACGTCCACGGGTTAACTTGAGATTAACACGCTAGCAGGAGCGGATGACAGAAGTGTTTCAGGCCGCTTGGGTCGTCACAGAAGCGCCAAGGGCACCTCCGAGATAGCGCGAGCGCTTGTGCGGCTTGAGCCGCGCTAGGTCGATGCGGATCAGCCCATCGACGCAATGACCAAACGCCGGATCCACTCCAAAGTCGATGAAGCTGACGCCATCAGGCTCACAAAGATCGACATATTGGCGATACAGGATGGGCAGACTGGCACCCATAAGATCGAGCTGCGCCTTCATCAGCTGCATGCCCTCGCGCCGCTCAAGCTGATCGATGCTGGCGCTCACTTCTTCACTGACGATAGTGGGCGTGATGTAAGGATTGCGGGCGCGGCCAATGCCGCTGCGATCACCAAAATAATGCCGATGGGTCTCAACAATCCAACCGCGCGCCGCTTCGGGAATCTGCGCCGAAAGACTAACCGGACCGATGACGTAACGAACCTGCGGATGCTTGCGCAAATACGCACCGATGCCTTGCCAGAGGTAATCCAGGCTGCGGGTGCCCCAGTAGCGTGGCTGCACGAAACTGCGACCCAACTCGACCGTTTGCTCAAGAAACGCCATCGCACTGGGCGCAAACGTGAATAGCGACGCGCTATACAGACCATCCATCCCGTGTTGATCCAGTACCTGCCGTACAAGGGCCACACGATAAGCGCCGGCGATTTCGAGCGCCGCTTCGTCCCACAACACGATGTGTCGGTAGTGGGCATCGAAGCGATCCAGATCGCGCTTGAGTCCGGTGCCTTCGCCGACGCGGCGAAACGCCAACTCGCGCAGGCGACCAATCTCACGCATGGCAACGCAACCCGGAGCGGGATCGAGCAGCAAGATTTGCTTGCCGTCGGTGGTTTTGCCAAGCACCTCGGCGGCACGCAAGGCGCGGCGCACGGCAGCCGGTGATTCCGGATGGGCGATGGCACTGCTGGTCGCAAACAGCGGCGGTTTGCGTGATGCCAGCCGATACACGTGACGGTGCATGGCGGCCGCGACCAAGGCGGAATCCTCGCCAGCAGCGCTTAAAGCTGACGGTGCGATCTGCTCACCGACGGTGAGAGTGATCCGCTGGTCTTGAGCGGCAAACATCTCACGAGGCAGCATTAGCGTTGCCAAGGGTTTGGCCACCATCGACAAGCCGTAGAACGCAGCCGAGTTTTGCGCGTCAATGTGCACCGGCAGTACTGGCGCGCCGGACCGACGCGCAAAGCGCACAAAGCCGTCGGTCCAACGCCCGTCGCGCACGCCGTCGGGTCGAATTCGGCTCACTTCGCCAGCGGGAAACACGATCAGGGCTTGTTCGCGCTCTAGTGCGCGATAGGCCTCGCGCAATCCTGCGCGGGCGCCCTGTGGGGTAAAGACGTCGCAGGGAATCAGCAACTCTGCCAATGGCTGCAGTTGCATCAGCACGTCATTGGCGAGAATTCGCACGTCGCTGCGTACCGAACCCACCAGATTGAGCAGGGCCAGCGCATCCAGCGCTCCCAACGGATGATTGGCAACGATGACCACCCGACCTTCGGTGGGGATGTTCTCGCGATCCGTCGGTGCCACGCGATACGAAAAACGCATGTTCTCTAGCGCTTGCGCGACGAATGGCAGGCCAGTCAAATCGAGCAAGGCGTCAAGCGTGGCGTTGATCTGCGATTCGCAGGCGATACGCCGAAGCCACTCGACAACAGGGCGACTGAAGGTGCGGCCTTTGCCCTCAGAGAGTTTCGGGAACGCGTTGTAGAAGCTACGTTCGACGTCGATCACGGCGGTCGGCCTGTGCGGGAGTTGACGCAGGCTAGCTGGCGATTGCGAAGGGCCGGTGACAGCGCCAACGAATCAGTCGCCAGCCACTAGTTGGCGCCACGGGCGGCACTTGGGGCCGCTGCCGACGCCATGCCCGGCTCGGCCTTGCGCAACCACACCTCGACGCG